>JAUVGM010000307.1 GCA_030593785.1 Gammaproteobacteria bacterium
GGCAAATCGCTTACTGGGCTTTGGCTTATTAAAAGATGAAGTTGCCAGACGTTTCCTGTTTATTAATAGTGCTGCAGCGTCTTTCCACCAGCAGGGCATTAGCATGAAGGAAGCCGATTGATGCCTACAGAAACCATCAAAATAAATGTTCCCGTACTGGTTCGTGTCGAAGGTGAAGGTGCTCTGGAACTAAAAATTGAAAATAAAATAATTACTGATCTTAAGTTACGTATTTATGAGCCACCACGTTATTTTGAAAAGTTTCTCGAAGGCCGTAATTATTACGATGTGCCCGATACCGTTGCACGTATCTGTGGTATTTGCCCGGTTGCTTATCAGATGAGTGCATCGCATGCGATTGAATCAATCTTCGGTGTCACAACTACACCATGGATTCGTGCAATGCGCAGACTCTTTTATTGTGGTGAATGGTTACAGAGCCACAGTTTGCATATCCACTTGTTAGCCGCGCCTGATTTTCTTGGCTTTAACAGTGCCATCACAATGTCATCTGAATATGGAAATGAAGTTCGCCGCGGCCTAAAACTACAAGCACTGGGTAATGATCTGGTTACCTTATTCGGCGCGCGTTCAGTACATCCGGTAGGTGCGAAAATTGGAGGCTTTAGCAAGGCACCGAATCAGAAAAAAGTTAATGAACTATTAGCACGAGTAATTGAGGCAAAGCAGGATGCTATCGATTTAATTCACTGGTTAGACACACTCGAGTTACCCGATGACAATCAAGACTTTGTATCGGTCGCGCTGCATCATGATAATGAATATCCGTTCAATGAAGGCCGTTTAATCAGTGATGATGGTCTTGATATTGACATCAATAAATTTGAAAATCACTTTAAAGAAATGCAAGTCGATCACAGTACTGCCCTGCACTGTTTATTAGAAGGCAAACCTTATTTAGTTGGCCCTCTCGCCCGCTTGAATCTGAACAAAGATCAGTTGCCTGACGAAGTAAAAAAAGTAATGCAGGGACTCAAAACACAGTTTCCTTCAAAAAACATGTTTCACAGTATTATTGCGCGCGCTATCGAAATTTATTTCTGTTTGATTGAAGCCGAACAATTATTAACTAATTATGAAACCACAAACCAGCCCTGTATGAAATTTGAACCCAAAGCAGGAACAGGTTTTGGCTGCACCGAAGCACCACGTGGTTTTTTGTGGCATCGTTATGATATGGATAATAAAGGCTGCGTTACTAAAGCTATTATCGTGCCACCAACCAGTCAGAATCAACCAAGAATTGAAGAGGATTTAAAAACATCACTCATTAATTTTGGTCTTGATAAACCTAAAGATGATTTACAACTCCATGCTGAAAAAGTCATACGGAATTATGACCCCTGTATTTCCTGCGCAACACATTTTCTTGATTTAAATCTTGTACGTGATGGCATTATCGAAAACTCCAAAAAACAATCAAAAATAATACCTCAATTTGAAAATATAAATTTAACAAAATCAGTAATTATAGGTATAGGCTCCCCGATAACTAATGATTATCTCGGCTGGCAAGCGATAGACTTATTACAAGAGAATAAAAATATTCATACTTTAATAGAAAAAGGACTGAGTTTATTTAAACTCGACAGACCGGGCATACTACTAACTGAAAGCATTAGAGATTATGATCATGTCATCATTATTGATGCAGTGAAACCGAAAAGCGCAAAAGCTCAATCCGTCTGGCTTAATCTCGACAAACTGAATTCAGTAACAAAAAAATATTCCAGTCATGAAATAGGGTTAATAGACTCACTGCAATATATAAAAGAAATTGAGTCACTACCTGATGATATTGCAGTGTTAGCAATAGCAGAAATCAGCGATGAAAAATTAATTAATGATATATTGCAGTGTTTAAATTATGAATAAATAGATATTACCTGTGCCACTTTCTGCAAAGCATGTCCTGACATTGAACCGCCCACCATTTTAAAAAAATGAAAATTAAGCAATCGTGACATCTTCGGATAAATACACATCCTGAATAGCATGCAATAAAGCAATGCCCTGCTCCATGGGTTTCTGGAAAGCTTTGCGTCCTGAAATCAAGCCCGCGCCACCGGCACGTTTGTTGATTACCGCAGTACGTATCGCCTGGTGTAAATCATCATCACCGGATGCACCACCGGAATTAATCATACCGACACGTCCCATAAAGCAATTAGCCACCTGATACCGCACCAGATCAATTGGGTGTTCTGTTGTCAGTTCGGAGTACACTTTTGGGTGAGTCTTACCAAACTGGATGGCATTAAAGCCACCGTTATTTTGTGCCTGTTTTTGTTTAATGATATCCGCATCAATGGTCGCAGCCAGGTAGTTAGCCTGACCAGTAAGATCGGCCGAAACATGATAATCCGTACCTTCATGTTTAAAAGCATCGTTGCGTAAATAGGCCCATAACACCGTGACCAAACCAAGCTCATGCGCATGTTCGAAGGCTTCGCTGATTTCCTGTATTTGCCGACGCGATTGTGATTGTTCTGAACCGAAATACACGGTGGCACCCACGGCAACGGCTCCCATATCAAAAGCCTGCTCAACACTGGCAAACAAAGTCTGGTCGTACTCGTTAGGATAGCTAAGTAATTCGTTGTGGTTGAGCTTTACAATAAAAGGAATTTTATGCGCATAGTCGCGGGCAATACTGTTCAATATACCCAGTGTTGATGCCACACCATTACAGCCGCCTTCGATGGCCAGCTTAATGATATTTTCCGGATCAAAAAATGCCGGATTAGGTGCAAAGGATGCACAGGCTGAATGTTCCACGCCCTGATCAACTGGCAACAAAGACATATAACCCGTTCCTGCCAGACGACCATGGTTATAAAGTGCACTCAGATTTCTTAACACTGCGGGCTTACGGTTCTTATGAGCAACTACCCTGTCGATATAATCTGGCCCTGGCTCATGTATTACCGATTTAGGTATACCGGTACATGTATGTTCAAGTATAGACTCCGCTTCATCAGCAAGAATATTGGCGATATCAGTCATGGCAATCTCCTTATTTACTGAACAGTATAGTCCCTCTGATCTATAACAAGCGAGTTATTGCAGCTCAACCGGATATCAAGTTGTGGTTAACGTAGGAATTTAACTATGATGAAAGAATATAAGCGAACAACAGATACTATTACCTGATAAGGTAAAAGCGTTAGAAAATGGGGTGGCTGACGGG
>JAUVGM010000116.1 GCA_030593785.1 Gammaproteobacteria bacterium
AAAACCTCATCTTACTTTCACCGGTATTCTCTATCAGGTGTGGGATTGTACCGAAATAGTAGATGGTATCGCCTTCACTTTCTTCTTCAACAAAAAAGTGGAACACCGCCGTACCTCCGTTAACCAAGATTCATAAATTCATGCATTATGCGTTCACCACCTAATTCTGTCTGCAGCACAACCTGTTGATGTTGCTCCGTTACCTCGCCAATAATGGCAGCATTTTCACCATGATCAATATCCTTCCAAATAGCTAACACCTGTTCAGCTACGCTGGCATCAACAACAGCGACAACACGTCCTTCATTTGCCAGGTAATAAGGTTCATAACCCAGCATATCGCATATCGTTGTAACCTCGTCATGAACTGGAGCATCTGCTTCATTCATTTGTATGCCATACCCTGTTGCTTGATTTAGTTCATGTAGAACACTCGCAATGCCACCACGTGTTGGGTCTCGCATAAACCGTACTCCTTCTAGCTCATAAACAGACTGGCAAAATGAAATAACATTCGCACTGTCTGATTTTAAATTACCAGATAAGCCAAATTGTTCGCGTGCCAGCATAATAGCAGCACCATGATCACCAATTGATCCACTGATTAAAATTTTATCGCTCGGTTTAATGAGTTTTGTACTGTAATCAACTACTGATGTTTTATATCCAATCCCTGTAGTCGTAAAATAAACTTCACTACCCTGCCCGCGTGGTACAACTTTTGTATCACCACACACAATTTTAACTCCAGCTTCATTTGCTGCTTCAGCCATAGTTTTTACAACTTTGTCTAAAGTATCGAAAGATAAGCCTTCTTCAATGATGACACCCAGTGTTATAAATTTTGGAATAGCACCACTCACCGCCAGATCATTCACTGTGCCATGTATACAAAGCGAACCAATATTACCTCCGGGAAAAAGAATGGGTTGCACCGTAAAGCCATCAACGGTTGTCATCAATTGTTGGTTTTGTATGGGTAATAATGCTGCATCACTTTCAGTATTTAATAAATCATTGGATAAGTGTTTAGCAAAAACATCTTCGATAAGACGACGCATATGTTTACCGCCATTTCCATGCGATAGTGTTATTTTGTTACTCATTGATAGTAATACTCGATGATTTGTCCGGCGCATAAACCGCCATCGTTAACAGGAACAGATTCTGGCATAATTAACCTTAAATTATTCTCATCAAATTTTTGTCTAATCAGAGAAACAAGTAACTGGTTTTGAAAAACACCACCAGCAAGGCCAATTGATAAGTCTTTATACTCATTAGAATATTTTATAGAAATTTCAGTTATGCATTGCGCCATAGTTTCATGGAAACACCTTGCACGATATGCCTTTGATAAAGTTTTGTTATTCAACATATGAACGAGTGATCGCCAATCAATTCTATCTACACCATCCTCATTTGTTATTGGTAATGTAATCGCATCTGCTTGTGTCGTTTCTGCTAAAGCTTCTAACAACATCGGTCCATGACCTTCAAAGCTTTCAATGTCAACTAATCCTAACAGAGAAGCTGCGGCAGAAAATAAACGGCCTGCGGCACTGGATTCAGGAGAATTAATGTTTTTCTCCCAAATTATTTTTAATTCATCTTCTTTATTATGGTTGGTGATTCCATTATTAATTTCAAAATCAATTTCCGACTGCCAGTTTAACGAAGCAGCTACACGCCATGATTCTCGCGATGTTTTTTCTCCTCCTGGCAATTTAAAAGTTTTAAAACTTACAATTCTTTTCCAGTTGCCCGCTGAGCCTAAAAAAGTCTCGCCACCCCAGAGCGTTCCATCGACACCTAATCCAATTCCATCCCAACTAAAAATTAGCCAATGGGTATTTTCAGGCTTTTCAATTACAAGACTACTTGCATGAGCGTGATGATGAAAAATTTTAACTGTAGGAAGTTTTGATTCTACAGCCCATCGTGTACTCGCATATTCAGGGTGAGCATCACATATAACCACTTCAGCTTTAACTTGATACAACTGTTGCAAATCTTTAATTGCCTGTTGAAAAGTTTGATAACCGCGTAAGCTGCTTAAGTCTCCATTGTGAGCAGAAATCACCATACGATCATCCCAAGCTAATGCAATGGTATTTTTAATATGTCCTCCGACAGAAAGTACTGGCTTATCTAATTTAAATGGTAAGGACATTTCTGTTGGAGATAAACCGCGACCTGTACGTAAAAGCTGTACCCCAATATCGTTACACAACATCACAGGATCATCCGCTGGTCGAACAATGTCACGATTATTATGTAAATAGGCATCACATAAATGTAGCAACTTTTTATCAACATCAACATTCGTTGTAATAATTGGTTCACCCGAGATATTCGCAGACGTTGCGACTAGTGGTTTTTTAAAGTAATGACACAAAAGGTGCTGTAACGGTGTGCTTGGTAATATTATGCCAAGTCTATTAATTCCAGGCGCCAGATTACCCGCAAGATGTTCACTGTTATTATGTTTTAATAATACTATCGGTCTACTACTTTCGTTTAACAATGATATTTCTTGCTCAGATGCATCAACATATTCCTGGATTAGGGAAGATGCCATTAAAACAGCAAATGGTTTATCAGGACGTTTTTTTCTTTTACGCAACAAATTAATTGCTTCAGTTGATGAAGCATCACACATTAAATGATAACCACCTATACCTTTAACCCCGACTATATCCCCTTTATGTAAAGCATCAATGCAAGCATCGAGCGCATCCGTATTATCTGTAATATTGTTTTTATCATCGACAAAATTTAGCACAGGTCCACAATCATCACAGGCGATAGGTTCCGCATGAAAACGCCTATCATTTACAGCAAGATATTCACTTTCACATTCCGAGCAAAGTTTAAAGCCCTGCATACTGGTATTTTTTCTATCATAGGGTAATGATGTAATTATTGAATTTCGAGGACCGCATTGCGTGCAGTTAATAAAGGGATAAAGATAACGTCTATTGTTATTATCAAACAATTCTTCTATGCATTGTTCACAAACAGGAAGATCGGGAAGTATATGAATATCACTTTCTATTAACTCATTACTTTGTTGAATTGAAAAACTTTCATAGTTCACCAAAGCAATTTCATTAACTGATTGAATTATCGGTTTTGCATTAACGGGGGCCTGAGTTAATAATTTCCCACAAAAAAGATCGAGTGTTTCTTTGTCACCCTCAGCAGTGATCGTAACCTGCCCCGTATTATTAGACACATTGCCTTTTATTTGTAACTCATTGGCAAGCCGAAATACAAAAGGTCGAAAACCAACACCCTGTACGAAGCCGGAAATAATGATTTTCAAGCAAATAATTTTAATTTCTTTTTTTTGAATCGGGTTGGTCACTATACTACTGATTCTTCTACCTGAGTTGATACGCTCTTCTGTTTTATACTTTTTCTCGGTGCAGTATTCCACCAGATATGACAAGCACCTTCATCAGAAACCATGCATGGTCCGATAGGTGTTTCAGGTTGGCAGGCTGTTCCATAAAGTCTGCACTGATCAGGATATATTTTTCCAAGCACAACTTTAGCGCAATCACATCCCGCGGGCATTTCACCAATACGCCGACGCGAATCATCACTATAGTCTTTAAAAACTAAGCGCGCATCATGCGCAGCATATTGTTGACTTAGACTAAAACCGGACTTTGGAATAATGCCAATACCACGCCAGTTATTATCGGTAACATCCATCGTTTCATTTAGATAACGCTGAGCTGTTTTATTACCACCGTCATGCACAACTTCTTGATAGCAATTATCTAAAAAAAGTCTTCCGTCTAATTTCTGTCGCAAGACAGAATAAAGGGCAGCAAGCATACTTTCTGCTTCAAAGCCTGCAATTGCTGTCGGGATATGATGTTTGTCTATTACAAACTGCCATTCTTCTGGTCCCATTACGGTTGAAACATGACCTGGTGCAACCAGCGCATCAAAACCCGGCTCGCCTGATTCCAATAACATCGCCACTGCTGGCCATGTAAGTCTGCCTGATAAAAGAATAAATAAATTATCCGGTAGACCTTCGGCAATCATCGCCGCGACAGGTGCTGTTGTCGTTTCAAATCCGGCGGCAAAGAATATTATTTTTTTATCACGGTTATCGTTTGCAATACTAATGGCTTCTCTAGGTGAAGCAATCGGTCTGACATCAGCACCATTAGCTCGCGCTTGTTCTAATGTACGCACTTCTTTTTTAGAAACGTTAACAGGCACTCGTAACATATCACCAAAGGCAATAAGGATAACGTCTTCATTTAAGGCAAGTTGTATCGCCAAAAAAATATCTTCTTCAGGACAAATACAAACAGGACAACCGGGGCCAGGAATTAATTCTATATTTTCAGGTAATAAGCTGCGTATGCCTGCATTGCTGATGGTACGTTCATGGCCACCGCAAACATTCATGATTTTTATTTTTTCAGGTAGTTCCAAATCATTAATTTTTTGTAGCCAATGTTTTGCATTGTTTAATGACACGGTTAAGCCTGTGTATGATTCTGTACTAAAGTATTATGGCTATGTGATGTTTCGGTATGAAGTTGAACACCCTCTTTCTGGATTGCTGGTTTTAATGACTCTCCATTTTTAACTCGGTTTAACTGGGCATCAACTTGTTGTTTTAACCATGTTATCCAACCAGACAATCCATCACCTCGACGCGATGACAATTCAATAACCGGCGCTTCACTGGCGAGCTGTCGTAAATTTTTCTCTGCTTTAGACGTATCAAAATCATCCAGAACATCTAATAGATCGGTTTTTGTTAGCAACATTAAATCAGCGGCACGAAACATTACAGGATACTTTGCGGGTTTGTCATCCCCTTCGGTTACTGATAACAACGTTACATTGAGATGTTGACCAAGATCAAAACTTGCAGGACAAACCAGGTTGCCAACATTTTCTATAAATACAATATCAAGATCTTTTAATGAAAGACTGTGTACAGCATCATGAACCATATGAGCATCGAGATGACAGGCACTACCTGTTGTGATTTGAATTGCAGGGACACCTTGCTTTCTAATTCGCTCTGCATCGTTTTCTGTTTCAAGATCGCCTTCAATAACGGCTATTCGAAACTGTTCTTTAAGCTGTTGAATAGTCGTCTCCAGCAAAGCCGTTTTACCCGAACCCGGTGATGACATCAGGTTAATAGCTAATACATTATTTTTATCGAAATGTTCACGGTTATGTGCAGCAACCTGGTCGTTTTCATTCATCAAGTCTTTCAACACTGAAATTGATGTAGCCCCATTATTGGCCAGCGATAACTTTCCACCGGGTTTAATAAGGTGTTGATTACCACTTGTTATATTACACCCACATGTATCACACATGATTAGCCTCCGCTAAATGAATATTTTTCTCTGCTGGTTTTTCTCGAGTAAGTTCGACACTTGCGAGTAACATTTCATCGCCACTTATTAATTGTGTATGATAATCACCACATTGGCTGCATATTAATTTATTAGCGACGACATTTGAATGAGCACCACATTGTTTACACTCAACAACAATAGGAAGTTCTTCAATAATAAGTTCTGCATTTGCAGCTACTGTTTGTGCAGCTGCAAATGGAAATGCTTGTTTTAATAAGGGGGCTTCAACACCAGACAATGGGCCAACTTGTAATGTGATACTTTCTATCGAAGAAGCCTGATTTTGAAATGCGATCTCATTAACCTGAATGATTATCTCCTGACAAATTGAAAGCTCATGCATCTTCAGGCACCGACTCATTTTCAGTAGCAACAAGGATTTCATCAAACAATTCCCATGATGAACGTGCATCTTTTTCAGTTACTTTTTGAATGGCATATCCGACATGCACCATCACAAAATCATCAACTGCAAGCTCTTCATCCTGTAGCATGAATAAGCTGACATCACGTTGCACACCCTTTGCTTCACAGCGTGCCACATAACCATCAATTTCAATAATTTGCATTGGTATTGCCAAGCACATTAATTATTGTCCCAAATTAAGTTATTAATTGTTTGATCCAGATATTTATATGATCCAGTATTTATTTGATCTAGCTCAGTAAACACTCGAATTTTCATTGAGTCAACTATAAAGCCTGCTATATTTGATCTTAATTATAAATAGTGTAATGTAATCATTGATGACTTCTGATGGGGTTGCTTTCATGTCTGTTCTTATACAGTTTGTAACATCTATGCTACTCATAACAATGAGTATGACCGCTGTGGCGTCTAACGGAGAAGAACTCTACACCATCAAATGTGCCTGTTGTCACAATGATCCCAACACCTTACGTATTGGTGCATCAAAAATAAAAAAAGCATTAACCGATGATAGTATTCGTGCTCACTTTTTCAAATTATCTGATTCCGATACAAAATTATTAATTGACTATCTTACTGAGGATAAGGATTAATGAGAACGGTGGTGCTTGGCTTAGGTAATACTTTACTCGGTGATGATGGTGTTGGCATCTATGCGCTTAATGAATTACAAAGTATCTGGCAAGATTCTGAAAACAAGGGTTCAATAGAGTTTGTGGATGGCGGTACGCTTAGTTTTACTCTTACCGAAACACTTTATGGTGCTGATAATCTTATTGTTATTGATGCTGCGCAGCTCAATGCCAATCCCGGTGAAGTAAAAGTGTTTACTGATGAAGAGATGGATACCTTTGTGCGCACAAGCAAATGTAGCAGCGTACATGAAGTTAGCCTTTCAGAATTACTTGATATGGCTCGCCTGCTTGATACCTTACCAACACGTCGTGCTTTAATTGGTGTGCAACCTGAAACGGTTGACTGGGCAGACCATCCAACTGAAAAAGTAAAAAATGCAATTCCACTAATGTGCCAGGAAGCGCATTCCTTATTAGAGGCGTGGCATTAATGAATGGCTTATCCGACATACCCGTCACCGTTAACTATTCTGATAGTAATGATTCAGATGTTGAATATGAAGTAACAGATAATGTTCGCGCTTTACTGTCTGAAATTTCATCCATGCTCTCAGCATTAATAAATGATGACATGATAGATTCGATAGACATACATAGCCTGCCATTATTACCCGGTGAACATGAAGCAATTAAAACAATTCTTGGTCAGGGTGAAATAAAAGCCAGTTTCGATTCACTTGGTACAACCACCATTT
>JAUVGM010000345.1 GCA_030593785.1 Gammaproteobacteria bacterium
GCAACACATTCATTTACTTGATGAATTGTCGCATTTAAAGGTCCAAGTTCAACAACCTGCGCGCCTGTTGGTGCGATAAATCGCCCATCAGATGTTCCACCTGCAGTTGAAAGCTCAGAATCAAAGCCACAAACTTCTTTAATAGCATCCAGTGTTGCATTTACCAACTCACCAGGTTCAGTTAAAAAGGCTTGACCGGATAAGGCCCAGTCAATTTCATATTCTATATTGTGTTCATCCAGTAAAGCTTCAACTCGAGTACGAATTTGTGTGTCAGTAATAGCCGTAGAAAATCGAAAGTTAAATACAACTTCACATTCACCCGGAATAACATTTGTAACCCCAGTGCCTGAATGAATATTACTCACCTGGAATGTCGTTGGTGGAAAAAACTCGTTACCTTGATCCCATTTTGTCTCTGTAAGGATTTTTAAAACCGGTGCAAATTCATGAATAGGATTTTTTGCCAGATGTGGGTACGCAACATGTCCTTGTTTACCTTTAACTTTTAATGTGCAACCAATTGAGCCTCGACGACCATTTTTAATAACGTCACAGACTTTGTTGGTACTTGAGGGTTCTCCGACTAAACACCAATCAATTTTTTCTTTACGCGCTTCTAATGTTTCAATAACTTTGACGGTACCATCATGGGCAGGTCCTTCTTCATCACTTGTTATCAAAAAAGCAATGCTACCTGAATGATTTGGGTTATCGTTTATGAATCGTTCACACGCTGTTACCATACATGCAATAGAACCTTTCATGTCAGCGGTACCGCGACCATAAAGCATGCCATCATCAATCGTCGGTTCAAAGGGCGGGTATTTCCAGTTTTCTACCGGGCCTGTAGGGACAACATCGGTATGACCGGCAAAAGCAAACAATGGACCATCAGTACCTCGACGGGCCCAAAGGTTGTCTGTTTCACCAAAACGTAAATGTTCTATTTTAAAGCCCATTTTCTCCAATCGATCAGCAATGAGTGCCTGACACCCAATATCTTCTGGCGTCACTGATGGGCGTGAAATTAAGTCTTTGGAAAGTTCGAGTGTATCTGACATGAATAAGCCGTTTAAATGTTCAAAAACAGTATCTTACCTTATTATTTATGTCTATGCAGACTAATAAAATATGAATTATTATCTGTAAAGTCAGATAGCAGGGTGGAGAAAGTGGGTAGGGCAGAAAACGTTATCATTAGGATCCACTTCGCTAAAGATAGTGTATTTAATAACTCAGGTAATAGTATAGACAGTTGATTACTTAGTGAAGTATTTTATAGTTATTAGATTAGTTGTCATTTGGGATTTCAGTATTAGCGGGTAATTTTATAGTGAAGGTTGTACCTTCTCCTACTGTACTTTCAACCTCAATGGTTCCCTTCATGAGGGAAACAAAGTGTTTGCTAATAGTAAGCCCAAGACCGGTGCCACCATGTGTACGTGTTGTAGAAGCGGTCATTTGTGTGAAAGGTTGAAATAGAATTTCAAATTTTTCTTTCGGAATACCCATGCCGGTATCTTTAACTGAAAAACAAAGCCATTGTTGATCTGTTTTATTTTCAAGGTAAACAGTTAAATCAATTTCACCCTTGTTTGTAAATTTACAAGAGTTACTTAGAAGATTAAAAAGTGCTTGTGTTATTTTTGTTTTATCAAGATAAAAATCGCCAATATTATCCGGACAGTTGATTGTAAATATGTTGTTCTTTTTCTTCACCAGGGGAATGATTATTTCTGAAATTTCTACTAATAATTCATTTACATTAATAAAACTATAATCAAGCTCAGTTTTTCCTGCTTCGGCTTTAGAGAAATCAAGTATGCTATTTATTAAAACTAACAAATAATGACCTGCATTACTGATTTTACTCAGGTCTTTAGAATAGGATTCATAACCAAGAGAATCAGCTTCATCTTTTAACATTTCGCTGTAACCAATAATTGCATTTAAAGGTGTTCTGAGTTCATGACTCATATTGGCAAGAAACATACTTTTAGTCTCATTAGCTGCATCAGCTTCCATACGTGCTTGATGTAACAAACTCAGTAATTTATTGAGGTGTAAAGGAACAATGATAAGGCTTAGTAATAAAAAAGATATTTCTATAGGGTGTTCAGTGAAGTTACCAGAATACAATACAACAAGACCATAACATATGAATGAAACAGCCTGTGCTGCATATAAAAGCTTACGGCCAAAGCGCATTGCCTGGCTAATCAGCACCCATAGATAAAGGATGAAAAAGGGCGATGTATTGTCACCGGTAAAAACTAATCCAAGAGAAATAAATACAATATCAACAGTGACGGTCAGGTACAGGCGCCAGTTAACATTTGGCCATTGCCTAATACTAAAAGCAAGAATTACACTAAAGGATGCAAAAATTCCGAAATAAAGAATAAAATTCTTAGTGGATATTTCATAAAAATCATAATGCAGACCGATTGAAAAAAAGATAAGCCCCCAGGTCAAAATAGCAACACGAACTAATGCTTGTTGCATTTCTGTATCAAGAGACTTTCTAAACTTGTTAATCGAAGTTAAGGTCATAAATCGGTAGAATAAACCGGCGTCATAATTATAATAATTTTTTATATACTATACTGAAAATCG
>JAUVGM010000340.1 GCA_030593785.1 Gammaproteobacteria bacterium
TAAGGACAATGTACGTAATTACCTTAAAGAGCATCCTGAAATGGCGCAGGACATTGAAGCAAGAGTCCGCGCAATTTTATTGCCAACCGATATGCCTGAAGAAGAGATAGCAGAAGAAAAGGCTAAAGCAAAAGAAGTTAAAGCTGAGAAGGGTGCAGAGGAAGAAGAGTTGGTAGAAGCTTAAATAGTGCCTCGAACTTTATTAGATAACAGGTCATTGCGAGGAAGTTCATAAAAATATATTTTTATGAACTGACGTGGCAATCTCTCAGTTTGAGCACTGATTTTGGAGATTGCTTCGGTCATTTTATTCTCTCGCAATGACCTATATTTACAGTATCCGGTCTAAATATGCCAAAACCCACCAGAACAATCCGTGTAGCGGCGATGGATTATTTATCCCGCCGCGAACATGCGACTCATGAACTATTTCAAAAACTCCTGGCAAAGGAAGAATACGAAGCCGATGATATTTCAGAGGCTTTAGCACGTTTAGTCGATCAAGGTTTGTTAAGCGACGAACGTTTTACCGAAGCTTTTATTAGTCAACGTATTAACAGGGGATCGGGTCCCTTAAAAATTCGTGCTGAATTGCGCCAAAAGGGTGTAAGTGATGCTATGATCGAGACGTTTTTAAATGAGCACAATGGTCTGTGGCAAGAAAGTGCCTTAGCGGTGCGAATTAAAAAGTACGGCTCTGAATGTCCGTCTGACTTGAAAGAAACCGCACGACAAACCCGGTTTTTACAGTCACGCGGATTTTCCAGTGAACAGACGCGTTATGCAATGAGTCACGATGATGCGGAATCATTTGATAGTGATCATGATTAGTATAGATTAAAATTAATTTAGCTCGATGCGACGTAATAATTTGAAGTAATACAATTAAAGTAAAGTAACCCGATGAAAACCAGTATTAAAACCAGCGCCCAATTACGACAAGCCTTTTTAGATTTTTTCAAAGAGCAAGGACATGAAATTGTCCCATCCAGTTCACTTGTTCCCGGCAATGATCCCACTTTATTATTTACCAATGCTGGCATGGTTCAGTTTAAAGATGTTTTTCTTGGCCAGGACAAACGTAATTATGTTCGTGCAACTTCATCACAACGTTGCGTGCGTGCCGGTGGTAAACATAACGATTTAGAAAACGTGGGTTATACCGCACGCCATCATACTTTTTTTGAAATGCTGGGCAACTTTAGTTTTGGTGATTACTTTAAACGTGATGCGATTCATTATGCGTGGACTTTTTTAACAGAAGTTCTGCAGCTACCAAAAGAAAAACTTTGGGTTACGATTTATGACACCGATGATGAAGCGGCAGATATTTGGTTAAACGAAATTGGAATTAACAAAGACTGCTTTACTCGCATAGGCGATAAAAAAGGTGGCAAGAAAAACGAAAGTGATAACTTTTGGTCAATGGGTGACACTGGCCCTTGTGGTCCTTGTACTGAAATTTTTTATGATCACGGCGAGGAGATTGCAGGTGGCCCTCCGGGCACGCCCGAAGAAGATGGCGATCGTTATATTGAAATCTGGAACCTTGTGTTCATGCAATACGATCGCGATAAAGAGGGTAACTTAAACCCTCTACCAAAACCTTCGGTTGATACCGGCATGGGTTTGGAACGTCTTGCCGCTATTATGCAAGATGGTCACAGTAATTATGATATCGATTTGTTTCAACACTTAATTGCTGCAGTGGCAAAAGAAACAAACTGCGTCGATAAAGATAACAACTCATTAAAAGTTATCGCTGATCATATTCGTTCGTGTAGTTTTTTAATTGTGGATGGCGTGATGCCATCGAATGAAGGGCGTGGTTATGTATTGCGCCGCATTATTCGCCGAGCACTTCGTCATGGTAATAACTTAGGCCAAAAGAACGCCTTCTTTTATAAACTTGTTAAGCCCTTAGTAAAAGAAATGGGCGATGCTTATCCGGAACTAAAAGCGGCGCAAGCGACAGTTGAAAAAGCATTGCATCAGGAAGAAGATCGTTTTTCTGAAACTTTAGAAAAAGGCATGGCTATTTTAGAAAATGAAATTAAAACATCTGCTGGTGAATTTTCTACTTCCCAGTCCGGTCGAGGAATACATGGTGAAAATGAAGTTCTAACTGAAATGCCTATTTTTTCTGGAGAAGCTGCATTTAAACTTTATGATACTTATGGCTTTCCATTAGATTTAACTAAGGATATTTTACGTGAACGTGGTTTAATAGTTGATGAAGCTGGTTTTGAAAAAGCCATGGAAGAACAACGTGAACGAGCACGTGCTGCAAGTACTTTTGGTGGTCATTATGAAGATGCGTTAGATATTGAAGGTGCGACTAGTTTTACGGGTTATGAACATTTAGACGGCCATTCAAAAGTTACCGCGATTTATGTTGAAGGCAAAGAAGTTGAACAGATTGAAAAAAATCAAACCGCAATGTTAGTGTTAGAGCAAACACCTTTTTATGCCGAGTCCGGTGGACAAATGGGTGACAGCGGATTACTCACGTGCGGCAAAACTGAATTTGAAGTTATTGATACACAAAAGCAGGGTGTTGCCGTTATTGGTCATTATGGTGAAGTATTACAAGGTTCTTTGAAAGTTGGTGATGCCGTTAATACTCAAGTTAATACTGAACGCCGTCAGGCAATTATTGCCAATCATTCAGCGACGCACTTACTTCACGCTGCTTTACGCAAAGTTTTAGGTGAGCATGTCACACAAAAAGGGTCTCAAGTTCAAGCTGAGCGCTTACGTTTTGATTTT
>JAUVGM010000087.1 GCA_030593785.1 Gammaproteobacteria bacterium
CATCAGGATGATTTGCTAAACCAAGATAATCATTACTGCAAAAAGATAAAACCTTTTTGCCATTAATGATTGGTTCAACCGATTGTGGTGATTCTAAAACTTTACGCGAACGATAAAGATGCTCAGCTTTACGCTGAGCTAAATCTTCTTTTAAACCATTTAAGCTCACGGGATTAAATTGCTTTAATACCCAGACGTTTAAATAAATTCATGTCATCATTCGTTTCTGGATTAGGCGTAGTCAATAATTTATCACCATAAAAAATAGAGTTTGCACCAGCAAAGAAACACATCGCCTGCATTTCATCACTCATTTTTTCACGTCCAGCAGATAAGCGCACATAGGATTTCGGCATCATTACTCGTGCAACAGCAACACTGCGAATAAATTCCAACGGATCAAGATCATCACCATTTTCCATTGGCGTTCCAGTAACGCGAACCAACATATTAATGGGTACACTTTCCGGGTGTTGTGGTTGATTAGCAAGCTCTTGAAATAAACCAATACGATCACGGCGGCTTTCACCCATACCGACGATGCCACCACAACAAACATTCATGCCTGCCTTTCGAACACGTTGAATGGTATCGAGCCTGTCTTGATAAGTTCGAGTGGTAATTACTTCACCATAATATTCTGGTGATGTGTCAAGGTTATGATTGTAATAATCAAGTCCGGCTTCTTTTAACTCTTCTGTTTGTGCATCGGTCAGCATACCCAGCGTAACGCAACTTTCCATACCCAATGCTTTAACTTCTTTAATCATTTTAATAACGGGGGTGAGATCTTTATCTTTTGGACTACGCCATGCAGCACCCATACAAAAACGGCTTGAGCCATTGTCCTTGGCTATCTTTGCGGCTGCGATCACTTCATCTAACGGCATCAACGGTTCATTTTCTAACTCGGTGTCATAACGCGCACTTTGTGGACAGTAACCACAATCTTCTGAACATTTTCCCGTTTTAATACTAAGCAAGGTACTAACTTGAACAGCATTTGCATCAAAGTTTTTTCGATGTGTTGTTTGTGCTTCAAATAATAAATCGTTAAATGGCATGTCATACAATGCTGCGATTTCATCAACAGTCCAATCATGACGCAACATGTCATCTCGTTTTTCTACTCTATCCATCATGACGCTCATGCCATATCCCCTTCACTTTTTGTTATTTCAATTTTTATTTCTATATCTTGCCAATCTTCCTTTTGGCTTTTGATTAATTCCCAAATTGTCCAGGGAACAAGAACAAAACCAACCACTCCGCCCATCAAAATCCAAAGTTCCCAGTCTGTACCAAAAAATGTTCCGATCGGAATGACAACACCTATCATGCCGTAATATCGATAAGCCGCTTGTTGTGTGTAATGCCCTACCAGCTCATTCGGATGATGACGCGAAATAATATAAATCATAATTGAAAGGCCAAACCACAAAATAGGTGGCACAATCATGGCGATAAACATGAAGATCATAGACATTCGTTCATGTTCGCCTAGCAAGATAATGGGGGCAACAATTAAACCGGGCATTAGAGACAAGAGGTTGCCAAAATTAAATAATCTGGCAAACATTCGAGCATTTTTTGCAGGAATGATTTTTGTCTTTTCAGTTATTTCACTTGCGTTAATTGAGGCTTTATTTACGATTGTCATGGTTATTTTTTCAGTACCCGGAGGGTTATTCAGTTACAATTTAGTGCTTTTCACAGTAGCGTGAATGATAAACACCTTAGATTAGGTGTCAACTGATATGGATATCAATGATTTACAACTGGTTAAAAAATAACCTTTCCAGCCTGTTTTTAAAGCAGTGCTTATTGTGTCTAAGTCCTACCAATAATAAGCACTTACTATGCTCAAGCTGTGAGGAGGATTTACCTGAAAACAAATCTCACTGTATTATTTGTGCAATTCCTTTTAGCACAACCCAAACTATCCATTCACCACTTGTTTGCGGTAAATGCATAAAAAGCCCACCTTTTTACACAATGAGTCTAATCCCGCATATTTACGCTTCACCACTGAAGCAACTCATCAGTAATTTGAAATTTCAGGGTAATCTCACCCATGCACCATTGCTGGCTCAAGGTTTTATTAACTCCATAGAGCACCGTAAAAATAACTTACCTGAATGTATAATTCCTGTTCCGTTACATCCACAACGCCTGCAAGAACGAGGTTTTAATCAAGCATTGGAATTAGCCCGGATTATCGCAAAAAAACTCAATATCCCGCTTGATTACGCACTTTGTCAGCGTAATAAAGCGACTCCGTTTCAAAGTGACTTAAGCGCAAAACAGCGTAAACAAAACCTGAAAAATGCATTTGGCGTGAGCCAAAAGCACTCATATAAACATGTTGCCATATTTGATGATGTTGTAACGACAGGGACAACCGTCAATGAACTCGCCAGGCAATTAAAACAAAGTGGTGTTGAAACAATAGAAGTGTGGGCGATCGCTCGAACCAATAATAAAAGGTAAAAGTAAAATCGTTGCACAGACATCTAGATATTAGAGAACAAGGCAAAATCGATGATAAAGCGGAATGTACACATTGGCCGTTCTCGCACTTCCCTGTGCTTCACTGCATAAGAACATCCATGTTCAAATAAATGAAGATTTTGAGGAGAATTTCAACACAGCTATCAGGTTCCTAGCTGTTCGTACGGATATTTTAGAAATTTAAATAGAAATCTACGAAAGGCCCATTGAGCTCATAATCTGCTCCAGTATCAGCAGAATCAAGCTTAAATTGCTGATGCTGCCAACCACCTTGCAAGCCAAATCCTTTACGCCATTCATATGAAACCTTAGCGCGATAATCAAAAACCTGACGCGTGTTTGAATCAAGACGACTGCCCTCAATACCAGCAGACAACCCCTTCAGCGGAAGCGCGTACAATGCAGAAGCATGTAATAAAGGTAATACTTCCTGAAAATGACCATTTCCTGCATTTTCAGTTGAATTTGTAAAGCCAGATATATGACGTAATGTCACACCGAGATCAATATTCATATTTTTAGTTTCCCACGGATATGTCCATGTTGCATCAAACTGTGCAAATTCCAGCGTAGTGCTATTTAATGAAGGAACCAATTGAAATGACTGATCAGAATTTTGAATATTTGATAGATGGTTAAACTTAAAATTAAGTAAGGACTCACTCTGCTCAGCAACAAGGGCACCTGAAAACAGCATCGCAATTAACGCTAAAAGCTTTCCTGTGTTGTTGATATTCATGGCCATATTCCAAAATAATGAATCTGGATTTAAAAATTAGCTCATCCATAAGCTACATGAACTTGTGGGGGATGATCGTAGAGAAATTATAGCTGAGAGCCGGTAGTGAAACTAGCCAGTTGTTCTCACAATTGTGATTTTTTGTAAATTACTAGCTTTCAGGAAAACCAATTTCTTTCAATGCGGAAACTCTATTGTTAGTAAACTTAACTAAACCCGCTTTTAAACTTCCTGTTTTCTGGGCTCGCTGATACGCCTCAAGTGCTTCTTTATTTTTACCTGATTTTTCTAATGATATTGCTAAACCTAACCACCAAATGCCTACCGATGCCTTTTCTTTAACGAGTTGCAAATAAATCGCAATCGCTTTGTTATGGTTTTTAACTCGCTGATACGTTGCAGCTAATAAAGCATGGTAATCAAGATCAACGTCTAACGCTTTTGAGCTGCTTTCTAATACTTTTATTGCCAGCAGAGGATTATTTTGTTCGAGTAACACACGGGCATATAATTTTGCGAATAACGAATACGTTGGAACGACTCTTATACCTTCACGCAATAGTTCAGCAGCTTCTACATATCGTCCTGATTTAATATAAATCCCGGCTAACATTTCACGAGACTTCAAGTGAGGCGTATAAAGTACCAATGCTTCACGCAAATGCTCTTTGCCCTGACGCATGCGACCTCGTTGTAATGCAAGGTAACCTTTTTTATATTCTATTTCTGCTTGTTGTTTATAATTAAGCGGGCGATGTTTTTTATTCAGTTTTACCGGGCTATCATCTATAACCTCATCAGTTTCAATTGCTTCAGCATAAGCCTGGTTTGATGCCGCACTACTTGCCGTTTTTATACTTGCTTGTTTTTTAACAGGTGCTTTTTTCGTAACACGTTGTTTTCTTGCTTTAATATGTTTTTTATTATTTTTAACAACTGCAGTTTGTTTATTTGCCGCTGTGAGCAACTCATCTTTAAACTCTAATCTTTCCCAAAATAAATAAGCAATAATTAAAACCAAAGCAAACAATACGCTAATTAAAGCTACTGTCTGAAAGTCAAAATGTCTGGAGGCAGATCGAGTCTCCCAGGTAATATTATTACTTAAAGATTCTGATGTTTCTAAATCACGAGAGCGACGTTTCTCAAGATCTTTTAACATTTGATTAATAAGGCTCATATTGCTATTTGCTCTAATCTTAACGAAGCAAAACGAATGCGGTGAGGGAAGCAACGAGTACAGCTGAAAGAATAGCTAACCAACCGGGTTTCTTTTTATCAGAACTGCGAAGTTGAGCATCTTCTGTGTCTTTAATTGCAGCACGCATGTTTTTATTATCAACATACTTGGTGCCTTCACCATAAGCAGACATCATTGATTTATGCGAAAGAATATTTATTAAACGCGGTATACCACGGCTGGCTTTGAATAAACTGCGCATCGCTTTTACTTCAAACAGGTTACCGCCTTTATACCCTGCTATGCCTAATCGATGAGTTAGATAAAGCTCCATACCTTCTCTATCAATAGGTTTTAAATTATATGAAAAAGTAATACGTTGTTTTAATTGACGAACATTTTTTTCATTTAGCCGCTCATCCAATTCTGGCTGACCAAATAAAACAACCTGTAATAATTTTTGTTTTTCTGTTTCAAGGTTTGTTAACAGGCGCAACGCTTCCATTGTTTCAACAGGCATTGCTTGCGCTTCATCGATACATAAAACTACATTTTTTCCGTCGGCTGTTAATTCAAGCAAACGATTAGTAATCATTTTAAGTAATTGATGATGACCATAGTGCCTGCTCATATCCAAACCGAGCTCATCCGCTACCGCACTTTGCAGTCCATAGGGGGTTAACATCGGGTTAGGGATATATGCTGTGACAAAGCGGTCTTCAACGGTATTTAATAACATACGGCAAAGCATTGTTTTGCCGGTACCCACTTCGCCGGTTACCTTAATAAAGCCTTCACCCGCACGCAACGCAACCAACAAGGTATTTAAAGCTTCTGAATAATGTCCATGCGCGTAGAAATAACTGGTGTCAGGAGTTATTGAAAAGGGTGCTTCTGTTAAACCAAAATAATCTTGATACATGCTCGTCACATAATCCGCATAATAGTTATTATTGCATTCTTACTTGTTTAAGACGTGATTTCATACGACTCACTTGTTCAGCCATTTGTTGCTCGCTATCAATCACAATCGGTTTTAACAAAATAACCAGTTCACTTTTCACCGTGATGTCCTGTCGATGAGTGAATAACTCACCCAATAATGGGATATCGCCCAACAAAGGAACTTTTGATTCATTTTGTTCAATTCTGTTTTGCATCAACCCACCAATAATAACTACCTGACCACTTCTGGCGCGAATAATACTGTCTGATTCTCGTATGGAGCTAACCGCTAAAGGTACACTTAAAGCGGTACCGGAGGCGACGCTAATATTTTTAACCTTTTCTGTAACCGTGCTCACTGAAGGATGCACATGTAAAATTATTTCACCGCTCTCACTGATTTGTGGAATAACATCTAGAGCCACACCAGAAAAGAACGGCGTTAATTCTACATTGCTTGAGGTTGATGCTGTTGCAGTTGTTGTGCTGGTATTACTTTCTACGTCAGTAATAAAGAATTCATCTTTACCAACTTTAATAACGGCTTTTTGATTGTTAACCGTTGATATTTGCGGGCTTGATAATACTTGTACATCACCCTGTGTTTTTAATAATTCGATAAAAGCGGTAAAATCAGAACCGATATTTAATGCAGCAGTAAACATTCCGCCAAAGGCTGACGTTGCGGTGCCTGTGAGTTGTGACAAAGCAGTTGGATTTAACTCTCCGGTATTACCAGCAATGCTGGTCACACCTGAGCCATCAAAAATACTACCGCCGCCGGTTTGACCAATCAGTGTTCTATTATTTCCTGATACTGCTAGTGCCGCCCAGTTAATTCCGGTTTGAAAATGTTCACTCAATTCTACTTCGAGGATTTTAGCTTCAATAATTACCTGACGCTGAACAAACCTTTGCGTTTTGTTAATAAATTTTTCTACTGCACGTAATTCATAAGGCATTGCACGCACAACAACCATGCCTGATTGTGGGCTAACAACAACATTTCGTCCTTCTTTATTGCCGACAAGTGCCGTTAAACTTTGTTTTAATTCAGCCCAAAAATCTGATTTACTATCTGTACTAATATTACTTCCAGAAACACTTTGCGAAGTGCTTGCAGTTGTACCCGTACCGCTTACAGATTCAGTTACCTGACCAGAGCTAACGCTCATTTTTGAACCACCACTACGATTCACATTAAGATAGTTCATAGTGAAAATGCGTGTACGCATCGTATTTGGGAAAACACTGTAGCCTGTTTTGGTTTTCTCAAAGTCATAGCCATATACATCACGTACAACTTCCATGACTTCAGCCACATTGACATTTTTCAAATCAAGAGTGATTCGCCCTCTTACCTTTGGATGTAAAACCATGTTGTGGTTACTGTCCTCAACCAATCCCATGAAGAACTGACGAACTTTTGCACGATGAACTTTAATATCAAAACGAGGTTCAACATCAATACTACCTGCACCTGGTGCACTTAAATTTATATCGGGTAATAAAGCAGATGCAACTTCATCCTCAGACGCGGATTGTACTGTTGCTGTTGTTGTCGGCTGGCTACTCTGGAATGCATCATTGATCATTTGATCCAGAGCACTGACTTCTTTTGTTCCGGATTGACTGGCACAGGCACTTAACAACATGCAAGCCATGCTAATGGTCATTAACCGAAATGTTTTATTACTTTTTTTCAAACTGCTCTCCGCCTAATCTTCCAAATATAAAGATAGTCAAATAAATTTATAACTAACGCACTCTTAATCTTATTACCGTTTTATCATCTTTTTCGAAATACTCGAAACCAGCCGAATAGTAAAAACCTTGCCCTGCTTTTTTAATTTTACTGTCGAAGGATAAATAGCAACCACTTTAGCGCCATTAACCGTATCGCCAGGTTCAACAGAACGATCATTTACTATCGCAGATCGGCGTGTTGCTGAAATACGAACCGACGACAAAGAAAAACTGATTTTTCCTGCTACTTTTTGTCCGCCCGGTAAAATCAATCGATAGCCTGGCGGACGTGTTGGATCATCCAGCTGTGCATGTACTGTTATTGATGCTAAAGAAAACATCAATATAAACAAGCTGGACAATAAAGTCTTTAAACTAAACACCAATCCAACCCTCATGAAAACTTAATGTGTGCACCGTTATGACTATTTTAGACACTGGATATTTGTCGACATTTAATTCCAACACATCCCAGTAAAAATTCCACGGTAATTCATCTAATGCTTTAAGATATTTTAAAGTACTTAAATATGAACCTTTAAATTCAATTTGCAGGCCATGACGATAAATACCCAACGTTTCTGCTTCTTCACCTTCTTTAGCTTTTAGTGGCGATAAAGGTTCTGCACCTAAACTTTGTACTCGTTGTAATTTTAAATCTGTATTCTGAGCAAGAACCACTTCTAATACTTTGGCCATTTGCTTTGGCTCAATCAAACCATGCATTTTTTCTTTTAACTGAACATTTAAATTTGCAATCTGTTCATCAAGCAATTTAATTTTTTGCTTTTCCTGAAAATCAGGGTCACGGTTTCTTTTACTTTTTAAAATAATTATTTGGCTTGCAAGTTGTGTCGTTTGTGTTTGTAAACTGACAATTTGCTTATCAATCACATCATATTGCTGATTAAGAGGTGAAATCAGCAGTTCAATAAAAACAATAATAATTGCTACAACAGAAAGTAGCATAACCGAAAGTCGTTCACGCTCATTCAATGCATCAAACTTATCAAATAACGGCTGCAACTGTGTCTGTAGACTCATTAGGGTGCAGCCTCATCCGTTTTTTTATTTTGCAAACTGAAGTTTAACCACTGTTTTTTCTTTTCTTGA
>JAUVGM010000258.1 GCA_030593785.1 Gammaproteobacteria bacterium
AGCGGCATAACTAATTACATCAAAAGAAATAAAAGGCGCTAAGCGAGTAATAAACACAATCATCATTAACGTATTTTGAGAACCCAATATTTTTTCCGGCATTTTCTGATGCAATTTTTTATTAATATAATCATAGCCCAATGTTCTTGAAATCATGAAAGCGCTTAAGGCTCCCAATAATGCGCCTATGACAACATATATTGTTCCAAAAGTGTGCCCATACAAAGCCCCGGAAACAAGAGCAATAGGTGCACTGGGTATTGGTGTAATAATAATTGCAAAAGCAATCAAGCTTATAATTGCAACAGGACCAATCACCCCTAACTCTTTAACAATACCTGATAATCGTTCTTGATTTTTCAATACATCCAGCAAACCCGACTCCATTAGTTGTATAAAAACAAATATAGTCAGCAGTAAAAAACTCACAAAGATAATTAGTTTCTTTACTGCGTGATCATTCATCATGTTCAATTAATTATCATTAAGGTTAATTTTAGTCTCAGCATTTCAACTAGTGCTCATGTCCTGAATGATCATGTGTATTTACCTGAATGCGTTCTTTATTTGCAGTCGGTTTAATCGCCTGGGTAGCACTTATTGAAGTATGACTCTGACCATCAGCATGTTCATGTGCGTGACCTTCGCCTTCAACTTTAGGTAACGACATAACGCCTAATCCATAACGATAAACCGCTTCACTACCCCGCCAACCTGTTGATGCAAGCAATACAAAAGACATAGCCATAACAAATACAAAAGTTACGCTAACCCTTGTTACACTTTTGTATTCTTTTATTGACCAATATGAGACAACAATAAAAACAGATAACGTAATAAGCGCCCAATTACGATGCTCAGTCATAGCTTCATGAGAAGGCGTATCGTGTGCCACACTATTATATGCAAACCAGCCCGCTATTGCTGTTACAATCGCAAATCCTGTACCCAACCATAAATTCCAGTAAGCCAGTGTTTTCAGTTGTTCTTGAATAGAATCTTTTTTCACACCTTTAAGTACTACAAAAAAAACAGCCGACATACTCAGTAACGCAATTGTGAAATGGACAAATAACGGATGCCAATTCGGTATAACTTCAAACATTCTTTCTTACCTCATATAATAATTTCTAAATCTGAAAAATTATTTTTCAACTATGGCCATTTGGTGTGCTTCTCCTGCTGGCAACTTTATTGTATTAATTACTTTTAATGTCTTTTGATCCACTACCCAGATAATAGATTTCTTGCGACTGGAGATATAGATTTTACTGGTATTTCGAATTGTATTTAAATGGTACGGTGCTGGGCTTAAAGCCAATTCTCGTTTTTCACCTGTGGCAGTATCAATCGCAACCAGTTTGTTATCTTTTTTACTGCTCACAAATAAGGTTTTTCCATCATCACCAATATCAAGGCCATGAACGGCTTTACCTATTTTAAAAGTCCCGGTTATTTTCCCGGTTGCAACAGATACTGCCGATACTTTTCCTGCTCTTGGGTTAGTAACATATATGGTTTTTTCATTATTGGAAAAAACCATATGTTCCGGTGCAGGCCCTCCTTCCAGTTTGCGTATCACTTTCCAGCTTTGTAAATCAATTTCGCTAATAGAATTGTTACCGGTGTTACTGACAAAAGCGCGCTTATTATTTTTTGTAATAATGGTGTAATTCGGAACAGGACCTGTCTTCACTGTTTTAATAACTTTATTATCTTCAAGGTCAACAATACTGACTGCACCACGCATGCCATGAGTTGATAACACATACTTACCATCAGAGGTAATGGCTTGGTGATGACTCCAGCCGGCTACAGGTATAGTAGACATGACATGGCCATGCGCTGGATGAATAAAAAATAATTTACTGTTTGCTGTATCTTTAGCCTGACCTTTTTTTAATGGTGTTTCTTTTAAGCTGCCAGCAATCAAATATTCACCATCCGGTGTTGCGACCAATCCATGTGGATTATCCACGCCAGTGTATGTTGCAGTAATGGTATCTGTTGCTGCGTCCACCCTAATAACCTGATTAGCTGAACCTAACGGAATGTAAACAGTAGGGCTAGCTTGTACTATATTTGTTAGTGCGACACTTGCACTAATAACGCTTATAAAGAATAGTTTGTTTTTCATCTTTATTTCTCCTTGCTTATTTATTAAGTTTAACTATTTAAAATATCATTTATTGCAAAAATGATTGACGCATATAATGAATTATCTCTTTAAGATCCTTATCCGTTAAATTGGGATTTCCTCCTTTGGCAGGCATACTGATACTTGCATCCGGTTTTTGTATACCCTGTTTTAATCGAGTTAATAACTTTATGTCATCTATCATCGACCATGCGCGATTTTCATCAAGGTCGAGAACACCCGGCATGGCACCACTACCATCGTCAGCATGGCATACCATACAATTCTGTAGATAAAGTTTTTCGCCCCGTGTAGCTGCATTAACAGATATCGAATAAATAAAAATGAAACATAAAAAAAACAATTTAATTTTTATCCGTTTTACATTCATCATTATTCACCTGAATAATTTATTTTTAACCACTGTTGTTCCGTTAGTGCGTCATTCCCGCGCAGGCGGGAATCCAGAGAATATAATAATGCGTAATACGAACAACAACTTATGGATACCCGCCTGCGCGGGTATGACGATCCTTTTTTCATGTTAATTTTATATCGAAGAACGATATACATTGCACTATAACGTTATTGACACGGAGTAACTTTGTTAACCAGACAACTGTGATTTTTAATATAACAACAAGATGCTTATATCAGCTTTCCAACTCTTTACGACGACGTTCAAATTCTTCTTCATCAATTTCACCACGGGCATAACGTTTTTTCAGAATTTCCATTGGCGTTTCTTTATCAGCGGAACCACCTGAACTTCCTTTTGCCATATTCTGAAAAAGAAAAAATATCCCAGCAATAATTAAAATCCAGAAAATCCACATAAAGCCACCTCCAAAAAAATGTCCATCATAATTCATCATTATTTTCTCCTTTAATAAATGAAACGTATAAAACCTATGTCAATTTAATGTTTTGAATACACAGTTGCTTT
The DNA here is from genome assembly GCA_030593785.1 of Gammaproteobacteria bacterium. Classification (GTDB taxonomy): domain Bacteria; phylum Pseudomonadota; class Gammaproteobacteria; order UBA6429; family Thiohalophilaceae; genus JAGLTQ01. The sequence continues at coordinate 3,084 of JAUVGM010000258.1, forward strand.
ATTATTATGATCGATCACGATGACATCGTATTTGTCTTTTCGATGCCCTTCCATGCCCGGCGAACCCATTGGCATTCCTGGTACCGATAAACCTTTAATATCCGGTTTTTCTTTTAACAATTTTTTAATATCAGAAGCAGATACGTGACCTTCTATGAAATATTTACCGATTTTTGCGGTATGGCATGATTGAAATTGAGGTTGAACACCCATCATATTTTTTATGGGTTTCATATTACGATAATCTTTTGTTGTAACTTTAAAGCCTTCACTTTCTAAATGTTTCACCCACTTCTTACAACAGCCACAAGTTGGGCTTTTGTAAACCAAAATTTCTTCTTTTGCTGTATCTGCCACAGCGGTCTTGCCAGGAAGATTAAAACCAATATAAATACTGGCAACCAAGACTAAAATGGCTGATGAAAATAATTTTATATTTTTACTCATAACTAAAATCCTATTTAGATAAGTTTATTACTTTTTTAGCGTTACTTAATGTCAACGCTGTTCAGTTAATGATGTAGGTACGAATTCATTCGTACGCCGAGGTAACAATCAACACTAGAGGTTAATATTTACACTGCGTTCGAATGAATTCGAACCTACAAAAGCCACATAACACATTAATTAAATAGCATTAACATAATATGCCGCCTTTATTTAAACTAAAACCAGGCACGAACACCGGCAACAAATTGAGTGCTACTGACTTTTTCACCTTCATTACGGGCGAAGGTTGCAGTATTACCGTATTTGTTATTCCAGTTAATTCCGATGTAAGGCGCAAACTCGCGTTTAATTTCATAGCGAAGTCGTATACCTATTTGGCTGTCAGATAAACCTGAACCTATTCCAACGACTTCATCATCTTTACTATGAATATTGAATTCAATTTCAGGTGATAACACTAATCGCTGAGTGATCATCCATTC
>JAUVGM010000010.1 GCA_030593785.1 Gammaproteobacteria bacterium
TCATTCGTTTTTTCTAATGCGGCAACGGCTTCTTCATATCGATTTAATGACATATAAGTACGACCAAGCATAAACCAGCCTTCAGCATTGTCTGGCTTCTCTTTCATTCGAGCAGCAAGTTTTTCAACCATTTCCTCAACACTACCTAACTTGCTCTGCTCCGAAGACGTATGTCCTGAAGGAGCTGCAGCCTGTTGTTCAGCGCCATCCAGTAATTCAGGTGCACCCAGATAGATATATAAACTTGCAGCCAAAACAGGAACACTAAACATAAGAACAAAACGTGTAATACGATTATCTGGTGAATTTATTTCTTTATTGGTATTTTCTGCTGGTTCTTGCTCTATATCATTTAATAATGATTGTTCAAGTTCCTGACGAGTTTGATCGTATTCAGCCTGACTTATAACACCCTGATCAAGTTCTAACTTCAGCTCACTAAGACGTTCTTTGGCAATACCGATATTTTGTTCTGTACGATCAGCATCACTACCATCAATATCAAGACCTAATGGTCGCAACAAAAAAAACAATGCTATGGCGACCATAGCAATAGCTAAAATCCAAAAAGCGATCATTTATCCTGTTCCTTGTCTTCATCCAATAACTGTTTCAATTTCTCTTTATCGTTATTGGTTAGTGTTGTTATAACAACATTTTTACGTTGGCGAATAAAACGTATCAACACCAGCATGCCTATTGCTAAAATAATAAAAGGACCAATCCACAAAAGAAATGTTGTTGCTTTAAAAGGTGGTCGATATAAAACGAAATCACCATAGCGCGTTACCATAAAATCGAGGATTTCATCGTCGCTATTACCCGCGCGTATCATTTTATATACCTGTTTACGTAAATCCTGCGCTAAACCCGCATCTGATCCGGCAAGGTTTTGATTTTGACAAACCAGGCAACGAAGCTCTTCGATGAGTTTTTTATAACGCAGTTCTTGTTGCTGACTTTCAAAGGTTTTAACTTCAACCGCTGCTTCCAAAGTCGTCAGAGAAATAAACAAGCTGAGAATAATTAGGAGTCTTTTCATTATTCCTTCTCCAGCAATTTAATTAATGGAATAATTTCTTCCTCAACATCTTTATTAGTAACGGGTCCTGTATGTTTTAAACGCACAATCCCTTTTTTATCAATAACGAAAGTTTCAGGCACGCCGTAAACACCCCACTCGATACCGATTAAACCTTCTACATCACTTACACTTAGCTGATAAGGATCACCATAACGACCTAACCAGCGACGGGCATCGGCCACTTCATCTTTATAATTCAGACCGATTAAATTAACCTTATTTTTTTTAATCATGCTATTTAACACATGGTGTTCAGCACGACATGAAACACACCATGAGGCCCAAACATTTAAGACCCAGACTTTACCCAGCATGGATTTTGGTGAAAATGTTTTATCTAGCTCGTGTAATAACGGTAAAGTAAAAGCGGGTGCTGTTTTACCAATAAAAGGTGAAGGTAATTTTCGTGGATCTTTGGTTAAACCAATACCCAAAAAAACAACGAGCACAATAAAAGCGATTAAAGGAATTAAGGCGCGGTTCATGCTGTTGCCTCTTTATCAGCGGATTTCTTCGCGGCCACACGATAACGTCGATCAGTTGCAGCTAGTAAACCACCCAACGCCATAATAATTGTTCCCAACCATATCCAGCGAATAAAGGGTTTCACATAAAGTCGCAAACTCCAGGCACCATCTGCACCTCGTGGCTCACCCAGGGCAATAAATAAATCGCGCGTGATGCCGGCATCAATAGCCGCTTCTGTCATTGGGTTACGCTGTACCCGGTAAACACGTTTCTCAGGATACATGGTCGCAACAAGTTGCCCGTCTTTACTTACGGTAAGATGCCCTTTTTGTGCAATGTAATTTGGACCTGGAACTGAGCTTGCACCTTTAAATTCAAAGCTATAGCCGTTTAAGACAAACTGTTCTCCCGGCTCCATACGTACATCTTTTTCTTCACTGTAAATTGACGTTAAGGTAATACCCACTATGAAAACAGCCACACCTATATGCGCGATACTCATTCCATAAAAACTACGGGGAATACTTTTTAAAGATTGTAGTGACCAATCTTTATTAGCGAGTCGTAAACGTAAACCTTTTAGTGTTGAGAGTGTTATCCAAATGGCCAACATCAAGCCAATGGCTGCACCAAACTCATAACGTGAAAACAATAACGGCAACAAACTGCCAACAACAATACTGATAACAAATAAAAGACCTAGCTCTTTAACTAATCGAGCCGGTTTATCTTGCTTCCAACGCATCAGTGATCCAAAGCCCAATAAGATAGCTAAGGGAATCGTTAATGGAACAAATACGCTATTAAAATAAGGAGGCCCCACTGAAATTTTACCTACACCTAATGCATCTAATAACAATGGGTATAAGGTACCCAATAAAATACTGGCGGCAACAACCACTAAAATCACATTATTAAAGAGTAATGCCGTTTCTCGAGAAAAGAGTTCAAACATTGCGGTGCTACGAATACTGGGAGCACGCCATGCATACAACACTAATGACCCACCAATCACGACGACCAGGAATATTAAAATAAAGACACCACGACCAGGATCTGTCGCGAACGCATGCACAGATGTTAAAACACCTGAACGAACTAAAAACGTACCGAGCAAACTTAATGAGAAAGCAAAAATAGCAAGCAATACTGTCCACGCTTTAAAGGTGCCACGTTTTTCGGTTACCGCAAGTGAATGCATTAATGCAGTACCAACTAACCAGGGTAAAAATGATGCATTCTCGACCGGATCCCAGAACCACCAGCCACCCCAGCCAAGTTCGTAATATGCCCACCAACTACCCAGTGATATACCTAAGGTTAAAAATATCCATGCAATAACTGTCCATGGACGAGACCAACGCGCCCATGCCGCATCCAGCTTACCGCCTAACATTGCTGCAATGGCGAAGGCGAAGGCAACCGAGAAACCAACATAACCCATGTACAACATCGGTGGATGTATCGCTAAACCAAAATCTTGCAGTAGTGGATTTAAATCACGGCCTTCTACAGGGGCTATCGCTAAACGATCAAACGGGTTGGAAGTCAGTAACATGAAAAGTAAAAAACCAACGCTGACCATACCCATCACGCCAATAACGCGAGCCAGCATATCTTTTGGAATACTACGACTAAAAACGGTAACTGCACCCGTCCACATCGATAATGTTAAAGCCCATAATAACAACGAACCTTCGTGTGCACCCCATACGGCAGAAACACGATAAATTAAAGGTAAAGCAGTATTTGAATTGTTCGCAACATAAACAACTGAAAAATCATGTACTACAAAGGCATAAACCAAAGCAGCAAAAGAAACCAGCATGAAAAATAACTGTAAGCGGGCTATAGGTTTAGCCATTGCAATCCAGCTATCAATACCTTTTGCTGCGCCTATAACTGGAATACTGGATTGAAACAGCGCCATAACAAGCGCCATGATTAATGCAAAGTGACCAAGTTCTGGGATCATAATTTTTTACTTTTAAAATATTATTTAGTGGTTTCAGTAATGCCGGACTGCTGATTATTTTTAGCTTTGTTGTCCAACTTCTTCTTAGCTTTTTCTAATGACTCAGCAACTTCAGGCGGCATATAATTTTCATCATGCTTTGCCAATACTTCTTCGGCAACAAATACACCACCTGCATTTAATTTACCGCGACTGATGATACCCTGACCTTCACGGAATAAATCAGGCAGTATCCCTTCATACTCAACGCTCACTGTTTTTTCATAATCAGTAAGATCAAAATGAACCTTTAAACTCTTAGGCTCTTTTTTAAATGTACCTTCTACAACCATACCGCCCATGCGGAATAATTTATCCACAGGTGCTTTGCCCTGTTTGACATCGGTAGGTGAAAAATAAAACATGAGGTTTTGGTTGAAGGCATACATTGCAAAACCTGCGGCCAAAGTTACTCCGGCCACAAGAAAAACAATAAAGAATAATCTTTTTTTACGAGCTGGTTTCACTGTGTTCTCTCATTAATGTTACTACGTTTATGGATCAGGTCTCGTTTGACCCATTACTGTTCAAATAATTCCGACGTTTTATACTTTTTAGCAATTTCTTTTTTTCAAGCAAAGGAATAACAACATTCCACACTAAAATAAGAAACGTTAATCCATACGACGCCCAAATATAAAAATTATATTTACCGAAATCTAAAGCTTCCATATTTTCTTTCCTACCCTAATTACTTTTAGTTTCAAGCAATTGTGTGACCCATTTACTTTTTTGTTCTCGTGCCAGTAATTCAGTTCTCACACGCATAAACAAACTGCCAATGTAAAAAAGCTTAAAAGCAACGGCCATAATTAATAACGGCACTAACATTGAAAGATGTATTGAGGGTTTATCAAACTTGGTTATAGTCGGCCCTTGATGCAAGGTATTCCACCACTCTACTGAATAATGAATAATTGGAATATTAACTACCCCAACAAGAGCAAGAATGGCCACTGCGCGTGCAGCAGTACGTTTATCTTCAATCGCATTATACAGTGCCATGACACCAAAATATAAAAATAAAAGTAACAATTCTGATGTTAAACGTGCATCCCACACCCACCAGGTATTCCACATGGGCTTACCCCAAATAGAACCTGTAACCAGTGCAAGAAAAGTAAAACTTGCACCAATCGGCGCGCTGCTGATCATAACAATTTCAGCTAATTTTAAGCGCCAGATCAAACCAATCGCACCGGTAATAGCCATCACTATATATATAAACATTGACATCCACGCCGCGGGCACATGTACATAAATAATTCGATATGCCTCACCTTGTTCATAATCAATTGGTGCAAGAATTAACCCACTGTACAAACCAGCAGCAAACAGCAAGACAAACAACCCCATTATATAGGGTAACCATAAACCCGAGATTCGATAAAAATAAGGTGGTGAAGCGAACTGGTGATACAACCGTTTGATACTGCCAAAAATATTCATAACCTAATTCAAACTCACTTTCAGGGCCGCTGCAATAGCGAATGGGGATAAAGTAATAGCAAGGACTAAAATTGCCAACATCATAGCCAATTGTGCCTCAGCAGAAAAACCTTGTGCTGAATTTTGTAACGCTAAGGTCGCAAAAATCAAAACGGGTATATATAAAGGTAAAATCAACAAGGACAATATAACGCCACCTTGTCTTAAGCCAACCGTTAAAGCGATACCTACCGCACCAATCAAACTTAGAGTAGGTGTTCCTAGTAACAAAGTCAGTAATAACATCGATATCATTTCTGTTGGCACATAAAGTAACACTGCTAATAACGGGGTTATTAATAGTAAAGGTAAGCCGGTAATAAACCAGTGTGCCGTTATTTTTGCAGTGACTAATAGTGATAATGGTGTTTTAAGCAGCGTCATTTGCTCCAGGCTGCCATCTTCAAAATCTGAACGAAATAAATTATCTAACGACAACATAGTTGCTAATAGCGCTGTTACCCAAATAATTGCTGGTGCAATTTTTTGTAATAAAACTTTGTCATCACCTATCGCTAAAGGAAAAAGTGAAATCACCATAACAAAAAAGATAAGAGGATGAATAATTTCAGAACGACGTCGAAAGGCAATTAATAAATCGCGTTTGAATATTTGTAACCAAGCATCTAACATATTTTAATTCGACAAATTTAAATGGTGAACCGATAAACCGGATAAATCAATATCATGATGAGATGTTAAAATTAACATGCCACCCCGAGCGATGTGTTGTTTAATTAAAGACTCAAAAAAAACAACCGTTGCTTTATCCAGCGAGGTAAAAGGCTCATCCAGAATCCAAAAAGAATTATTTGTCATCATTAATCGGGCAAGTGCCAGCTTACGTTTTTGTCCCGCTGATAATTGCCGACTCAAAACATCGGCCTGTTTAAACAGGCCAATTTGCTTTAATACCGACTCTGTTTCTATATCGGAAGCAGTCGCCATCGAACGCATTAAATTCAGGTTTTCTTCTACAGTGAGCTCATCTTTAATGCCATTTTTATGCCCAACATAAGAAATATTTTGTGAATACTCAGGTACTGAGGAAATTGACTGATTTCCCCACGTAATATCACCTTCATCAGGTAGGCGAAAACCACAGAGAATCCTCAATAAACTGGTTTTACCGCTGCCATTCTCACCTTCTAAAAACAGCACATTTTCAGGGGATAAAGAGACATTTAAACCACTAAATAACACTTGCTCATTACGTAAACATGCAAGATTTTTGACATTTAAATCGGCAGTAAATAAGTACTGTTTTTCCATAAATAAACTAACCGAACCTTTGAAACATACAAAAACTATGCTTAATTAAATTAAATATTGAGGCGTAAATGCCGATATACCTTATATATTACATATCCTGTGTATCAATTCACACGATATAAGGGGAAACCCTAATACCATTAATCAATGATCATAATATGATAAGTGATAAATACCAAATATGATTACACCAATAAAATCATCTCGCTTCCCCCTTGAGATTAATTTTATATATAAATTGAAACAATAAGAAAAAAGTCATAGCTGATATGTTTGTGAGTTCTTAAAAACACTCATAAATAAAGAAAATACTATTGGGACAGCTGTGATTTTCAAAATTTAATCAAAATAAGAATCAAATATATAAATGAATAATCAAGATGCCACTATACATATAATTGACGATGATCCAAACATGCTTGAATACTTAAGCACGCTGGTCAAAACGATCAATTACAAGTCAAAAACCTATAACAACGCCAGTGATTTTTTAAATACTTATACTGATGATGGTCTCGGTTGTCTGGTTCTTGATATGCGCTTACCAGGAATTAGTGGTCTCGAGTTGCAACAACAACTCGCAGGAAATAATATTGATCTGCCTGTTATTATGATCAGTGGTTTTGGTGATGTATCAACTGCTGTAAAAGCGATGAAAGCGGGTGTACTCGATTTTCTCGAAAAACCCTTTAAAGGTCAGGAATTACTCGATCTGATCCATAATGCGGTCAAAAAACATCAAGTTGATCGCAAAAAAAATAAAAATCATGATAAGACTCTTAAACGTATCAACTCTTTAACCAAACGTGAAAAAGAAGTAATGGAACTTGTTGTCTCAGGCATGATAAATAAAGATGTCGCCAAGAAACTTGAAATTAGTATTAAAACGGTCGAAGTTCACCGTGCCAATGTAATGGATAAAATGGCGGTAACATCAGTCACTGATCTTGTTCGAATGTCTTTAGAAGTAAAAGATTCATAATATAATTCGATAAGCTATAATACCCTCTAATACCTAATGATATTCCTAAAATAAAATATCAATTATCCTCCCTTTCGCCTATATCAATCAGCTATAATTAGCATTCTCTTATACAGTTTTCTCAGCACAACCCACCTAACTTGCAGGGTTTTACATGACACAACAACTGACAGATAAGTATGGACGTAACATTGAGTACTTACGTTTATCCGTCACCGATCGTTGTGATTTAAGATGCAACTACTGTATTCCAAAAGGTTTTAAAGACTTTGAAGAGCCTGAAGACTGGCTTACTTTTGATGAAGTCGAACGTATTATTCGTGTCTTTGGGGAGCTTGGTACAAAACGTATTCGCATTACCGGTGGCGAACCCCTGGTGCGTAAAAACATGCCCGAACTCGCTGCTCGACTTTCTGTATTACCTGGCATTGAAGATCTCTCTCTCAGCAGTAACGCAACACGTTTACGCAAACAGGCAGAACCTCTTAAACAGGCCGGTATCTCACGTATCAACGTCAGCCTGGATACCTTACAAGCAGATCATTTTAAAGAAATTACCGGTGGTGGCAAACTTGAAAAAGTCATAGATGGATTAATGGCTGCAAAAGAAGCCGGTTTTCAACCCGTTAAAATTAATATGGTTGTCATGCGAGGAGTCAACGATGATGAAGTCGAAGACATGGTTCAATTCTGTATCGATCATGATTTTACTCTTCGATTTATTGAAGCCATGCCAATGGGCGATACCGGTCGTGAAGCGAATAAACAATATATTCCATTAAGTGAAATTCATGATCGCCTTGCGAAAAAATATTCTCTTATTAAGGCAAACATGGATGGTGGTGGCCCAGCGCGTTATGTTCGGGTAGATGACACTGAATTAAGAATTGGTTTTATTACACCGATATCACAACATTTTTGTGATACCTGTAATCGTGTTCGCCTTTCTGTTGATGGAACTTTATATCTCTGTTTAGGCCAGGATGATAGTTATCCTCTGCGTGAATTAATGCGTGCAGGAATTACTGATGACGAACTCAAACAACACATACAAAAAGCCATTGACTTAAAACCTGAGAAACATGAGTTTAATGAACAACCTGGAAAGCTCGTTCGCTTTATGTCTATGACAGGAGGTTAACATGCACTGTCATTAGCGTTATATTTTTAAAATAGCAAAATGTAGGTTGGGTTAAGCGTAGCGAACCCAACATTATATATTTGTTGGGTTCGTCGCTTTGCTTCTTAACCCAACCTACAGCTTTATTCGTTCGTAATAACATATCGGACATCCAATGATGATGAATAAATTTACACTTATAATCGCACTTATTCTCTCTAACCTACTTTTCACTCAAGCAACTCTTGCCGAAAACTCAAAAAAACAAATCGAACACATTCTCTCGCTAAAGAAAGCGCCCATTGGAATTATTTTTGAAATTGTAACCGGCTCAGCTAATAGCCTTGAATGGGCATTACCTAAAACATACAAACTTATAAAAAAATTACGCGCTCGTTTTCCAAAGCTCGAGATTGCAATTGTCACCCATGGCAATGAACAGTTTGCATTAAAAACATCAAATAATAAGAAATATAAAAAAGTGCATTCACTAACACAGCAACTCTTACAAAAAGATGCTGTCCAACTTCATGTTTGTGGCACCTATGCAAACTGGAAGAATGTGAGTGAAGAAGAATTTCCGAAATATGTTGATGTTACAGCAGAAGGCCCTGCAACCATTAATGACTACATTGCATTAGGATATATTTTAATAAAATTATAATGACATGAGCATTCTTATTCCAAGAATAACCAGGAAGGCGGCAAAAATACGTTTAAGAATAATGGGAGAAACACGATGTGCAATCCATGCGCCGAAGGGAGCAAACAATACACTTGCAACAACAATACTAAAAAATGCCGGTAAATTAACATAACCAAAACTCATTACCGGAAGATCAGGGGCAGACCAACCCGTCACAATAAAACCAATCGTACCTGCCACGGCTATAGGAAATCCAATAGCGGATGATGTTGCCACCGCTTTTCTAATATTCATATTACACCAGGTAAGAAAAGGCACAGACATTGAGCCACCACCCACTCCCATTAAAGATGCAATAGTACCGATACTGGTTCCGGCTAATATCATTCCAGATTTACCTGGTAATGTTCGATGTGCTTTTGCTTCATTTCCAAAGTACATCTGCGCGGCAATTAAAAGCATAAAAATAGAAAATATTAATTTTAAATCTTCGCCCGCTATAAACCTGGCAATGACTGAACCAAGCAAGCCCCCCACAAATACACCAATAGCAATTACACGAACCACAGGCCAGTCAATCGCCTTATGCTTATGATGTGCACGAATAGAAGAGAGAGAAGTAATAACAATTGTTGCAAGTGAAGTTCCAATAGCAACATGCATCAGCACATCAATACTCACACCTTGAGAAGTAAATACCATGGCTAAAACGGGCACAATAATAATGCCGCCACCAATTCCCAGGAGACCGGCAAACATACCTGCCAACGCACCCATGGCTAACAAAAACAAAATATCCATGAATTGTTATGCCTTAATTAATATTGCGCTGGTCCCATCATGTAATCAGGCAACCATGTTGCTAAACCCGGGAACATAATAAGAAGTGCAATACCGATCAACATACAAATCATAAAGGGCAATGCACCCCAAAGAATAGTCGGTAATTTTATATCAGGTGCAATACTGTTGATCACATAAAGGTTCAAACCAACAGGTGGAGTGATTAAACCAATTTCCATATTCAAGGTTAACATCACGCCAAACCAGATAGGATCAAAACCAATCGTTTCAACAATTGGCACCAGTGTTGGTGCAGCCATTAAAATAACCGCAACAGGTGGTAAAAATAAACCCGCTAATAAAAGGAAAAAATTAATACTTAATAATAATACCCATGGACTCACATCTAATGTTGCGATGCCTTCAGCCAGGGATTGGGTAATGTATAAACTCGACATCATATAACTGAAAAGTGCGGCGCTGCCAATGATCATCATAATCATGACTGACTCACGCATTGCACTGCGTAATATTTCCCAGTGTTCACGCAGGTTCCACATTTTATAAATGAAAACAACTAATGCAATACAAACAAAAGCGCCTATACCAGCCGCTTCAGAAGGTGTCGCAACACCCCCATATAAGGCATAAAGGACTAAAACTATAATCATAAGGAAAGGTAAAATTTTTGGAAGAATCTCAAATTTTTCTTTCCATGAATAACCTTTGTCGCCAATCTTAAAATGAAACCCTTTACGTTTGGCATAATACAATGACCAGGCCATAAACAACCCCGTCAGCATGATGCCAGGAATAATACCTGCCATAAAAAGCCGACCAATTGAAGTTTCGGTCGCGATGCCATAAACAATCATGGTAATACTTGGGGGAATTAAAATACCTAAGGTGCCACCTGCTGCAATCGCACCGGCGGCTAAACTATCTGGATAACCCCGTTTTTGCATTTCAGGAATACCCATCTTTCCAATCGCAGCACACGTTGCAGGTGATGATCCACTTAAAGCCGCAAAAATAGAACAGGCGCCAATGTTAGAAATAATTAACCCACCCGGTACTTTATAAAACCAGCGCTCTAATGCTTCATACAAATCACTACCCGCACGTGATGAAGCAATTGCCGAGCCCATCAAAATAAACATCGGAATTGAAAGCAAAGCAAACTCATTCAAACCACCGAATAAAGTATCGGCAATAACATCAACACTGTTTACTCCATCAAAAATAACTAAAAACACAATAGCAACAGAACCTAAAGCAAAAGCAACCGGCATTCCTGTTAACAATAAAAAAACGAGAACAAAAACAATTAATAAACCAATAATGAGTGGACTCATGTTGAGCTCTCCATAACATCTTCCGCAGATAAACCAAATGGCATTTCATCGCCACGAATCAAACTTATAATATCGGCAATATACTGCAATGATAAAATGGCAAAACCAAAGGGCAATGAAAAATAAGGGATCCAGAGTCGCACTTCCCAAATAGAGTCTGATACCCAACGTCCTTCCCATGCTTCGTACCAAAATTCATAACCGGTATAAGTAATAAGCAAACAAAAAAGCAGTGAAATTGTTGAAGCAAATAAAGCTAAACGTAATCGCCAATGCTGCTTCAAATATAAAGGAATTAAATCAACATTAACGTGGCCGCGTGTTAACAACACATACGGACTGCCAATAAATGTAGCGGCAATTAATAGATAAGTAACGAACTCAGTTTGCCATATTGATGATTCTTCCAGGATGTAGCGAACCCAGACCATTTGGCAAACAACAAAAACGGCCACTAGGATCATGAGTGCGGAAGCAATGCCACATAACTTTGATGTGTTAGTAACAAACTGTATATATTTTTTCATATGCTTACTTTAAATTAAAAAAACGATCGTTATAAAATTATAACGATCGTTTTATATTTCTGATTAGAGGATAACTAATCTTTACTATAGTTTACTTAACCGATAATGCCAGATCCAAAAGCTCGCGACCACCTTTCACTTTTTCAGCAAAATCTTTGTAAGAAGTTTTATCAGCAACTGCACGCCACATTGCAGCTTGCTTAGCAGTCATAGTAACAACCTTAACGCCTGCTTTTTTATACGCAGCAACTAGTTTATCATCGGCTTTTTTCGCACCTTCAGTTGCAAATACTTCTGCTTTTTTAGATGCAGTCATAAGTACTTTTTGCTGTTCTTTATTTAAACTGTTAAATGTTTTCTTAGACATTAAGATAGGTTCATACATAACCCATAACGCATTTTTACCTGGTGCAGTTAAGCATTTAACTTGCTCATAAATGCGGTATGAAACCAAACTCGCTGAGCTTGTATTTGCGCCATCAAGCACACCTGTTTGCAAACCTGAGTAAATTTCAGAACTTGGCATTTTAGTAATTGAAGCACCGGCACCCGCTAACATTTGATTGAATGCTTTACCCGCTGCACGGAAAGCCATACCTTTTACATCTTTCGGTTCTAAAATACATTTTCCTTTAGAAACAAAACCGCCTGCTAACCAGGTATCCGCTAATACGATAACGCCAGCCTTATCCATAATTTTTTTAATGCGTTGCATAAATTCAGATTTATTTAAACGTAAAGCATGATCATGATTTTTAACCAGACCAGGCATCAACGTTAAGTTTAATTCAGGATGACGGCCACCGGCATACGCTAAAGGAAATGCGGTCATATCCAGCTTACCTTTTGTCATCGCGCCCCATTGTTCCTTAGGCTTATATAATGATTTACCTGGATAAACCTTAATTTTTATACCAATGTTAGCGCTATTAACATCACGCGCGATCATTTGTACCATTTCATCACGAATATCGCCTTTACCACCAGGCCATTGATGCGATGCTTTTAATGTACGATCTGCACTTGCTGCACCCGATACGCCTACCAAAGTCGCGATAATAATTGCGGATAATTTAATTTTACTTATATTCATTTACTGTTCCCCTTTTAACTTTATATTATTACCTAATGGATGTTACTTATTTTTCGTTCGTGTATTTGACTTGTTTTTATCAACCAATGAAAACCATTGCTGTTTTAAATGGTTCTGCATATTCTGATCTGCTATGTCAGGATCATTCTTGATAAATGCCTGCATGATTTGACGATGTTCTTCTAAAGATGCCTCTAATCGACCAGGCATGGTTAACTGCATGTGACGTGCTAATCGTAAGACCTTACGCAAGTCACCGATAACACGTTGTAACCATTTATTACCCGACAAATCCTGTACCGCCTGATGGAAAACAAAATTCTGCTCATAGTAACCATCAATGTCACCTTGCTTTGCAAAACCTTCTAATTTTTCATGCATTTGTTCTAGTTGTTGCAAATCTTTCGGTTCACAATTTTCTACCGCTTCCCTGGCACATAAACCTTCTAAAACAACCATCACCGGAAATAACTCGTTTAATTCCTCAATATCCATACTGCGAACAAAGCTGCCGCGACGCGGAATTAATTCAATTAAACCTTCACTGTTAAGCACTTTTAACGCTTCACGTAACGGGGTACGACTAATACCAAAACGTTCACATAACGCCATTTCATCAATAGCATCACCTGGTGTAAGTTCGCGCTGATAAATCTGGTCACGTATGCGATCAGCCACCTGCATGTATAAAGCCTGGCTCGTTATGCGTTCAGTCATTCGTTATTTATTCCTGTTTGCCCATTTATTTCAATTTTATACAAATTTGATAATAGATGCGTAATCAGTTTAAAATCCCCTGTAATTCATAATTATGAATGCAATCTAAACTGTAGTGAACAAACTTGCAAGCAACAGAGCCATCAAAAATATGAGCAATAAGCAAAACAACATTTATAGTCTCTTTCAGGTCCGATTTCCTAAAGATACTTCTGCCGCTTTCATCGAAACAGTCGATGGAGCTAAATATAGCTACGCTTACCTTGAACAAGAAACGTCTCGTATTGCACAATTTTTAACCAGTCTAGGCATAAAAAAAGGCGACCGTGTTGCTGTTCAGGTCGAAAAATCCCCCCACGTCCTTTTTTTATACCTTGCCTGTTTACGTGCCGGTTTTGTTTATTTGCCATTGAACACCGCTTATACAAAAAATGAGCTCAGTTACTTTCTGGAAAACGCAGAACCTGGCCTCGTGGTATGCAAAACAGAAACAGAAGCATTATTTTTCGGTTTTAAAAATGAAACGCTAAAACATGTCCTTACCCTGGATCTAAACGAACAAGGTAGCCTGATCGAGCAAAGCAGAAGCACAGCAGCAGAATTTGAGACAGTTGCCTGCGATACTGATGATATCGCGGTTATTCTTTACACCTCAGGAACAACGGGGCGTCCTAAAGGTGCCATGATTACCCACGGTAATCTTGCTGCTAACGGCTTGGCACTACAAGAAGCATGGGGCTGGCAACAAAGTGACGTGTTGTTACACGCACTGCCTATATTTCATATCCATGGTTTATTTGTTGCCTGTCATAATGTTTTACTCGGTGGTAGTAAAATGTTGTTTCTGGAAAAGTTTGATAGCAAAACGGTTACACAACTTTTACCTAAAGCTACAGTCTTCATGGGCGTTCCTACTTTTTATACTCGCTTGCTTGATGAGCCTTCTTTTGATCGTACTTGTAATCAAAATATGCGTCTCTTTATTTCTGGTTCTGCACCTTTACTTGAACAAACGTTTGAAGATTTTCAACAACGTAGTGGTCATACTATTCTTGAGCGCTATGGCATGACAGAAACCGGAATGAATACGTCTAATCCTTTAAATGGTGATCGCATCGCAGGCACAGTTGGACTCCCTCTGCCCGGCGTCGAAACACGTATTGTTGACGAGAATAATCAGCCAGTTGAAAATAACAATGTTGGTGTTCTTCAGGTTAAAGGCGAGAATATATTTAAAGGTTACTGGCGTATGCCAGAAAAAACTGCAGAAGAATTCACCGAAGATCATTTTTTTATAACGGGTGACATGGCCCAATATAATAAGCAAGGTTACATTTCTATCGTTGGTCGCAACAAAGATATGGTGATCACAGGCGGTTACAATGTTTACCCTAAAGAAGTGGAGTTATTACTTGATGAAACTGAAGGTGTAAAAGAATCAGCCATAATTGGTTTGGCGCATAAAGATTTTGGTGAAGCCGTTACCGCAGTTGTTGTACCTAACGATATTAATAACCCACCCAATATCGATGAGTTAAAAAAATTATTAAAAGAACAACTCGCCAGCTATAAAACACCTAAGAAAATAATATTCATTGAACAACTCCCTCGTAATACCATGGGTAAAGTACAAAAAAATATTCTTAGAGAAACATATAACACTTTATATAAATGACGTTGCCGATAGATAAATAATAAACAATAAGGTGCTAACACCACCAATAACCGGCACCCATAAAGGCACAGTAAAGCCATCATGAGTTCCTTTTGAATATTTAATTTTTATTAGTGCGAAATTAATTAACATAAAAATAATCAAAGTGATGAAGCTTGTTATTTTAGCCAAGCTTAACAGCGGAAATAACAGTGCAAAAAATAACACTAAACAAACAATTATTATTGTTGCGATAAGTGGCGTGTGAGTTGTTTTATTAATCTCTCCTATTTTTTCGGGCAGCCATTGTCTTCGGCTCATACCATAAAGGACTCGCGATGCCATTATGACTTGTATCAATGCACCATTAATAACAGAGATCAAACTGATAATAGTAATAACAACCGGAGATTGCCCCGTTGTTGTTTCGTATATCATCGCTAAAGGTGCTGAGCTTGCTGCCAAATCTTGTGGCGACATTAATAAAACAGCCACAACCGAAATTAGAACATAAAACAATGTTGTTACTACCAGTGAAATAATAATCGCTAACGGAATGTTTATGCGTGGTTTAATAGCTTCCTCTGCAACATTAACAATATCTTCAAAACCAAGATAAGCATAAAAAGCAATAAAACTACCCATAAAAATCCCAGCCCATATAGAGGCATCTAAAGGTGGAATCATTTCAGGTATTTTTATTGGAACTAAAGTAAACGCATCTCTGCCTACATATAAAATAATAAGTAAGCCAATAATTTCAACAATCGTCATGGCAGATGCAATCATTACCGATTGACTAATACCCCAGCCACAAACCAGGCCAACAAAAAGAACAATCGAAATTACAATGACAGGCTCGGCTATTTCAAAAAAAACATTTAGATAACCTGCAAACCCATGTGCCAATGTTGCAACTGAAATAATACCAACTGAGACGATCATCAAACCAACAGTAATAGAGAATTTTTTTATTCCAAATCCTTCCTCTATATATATTGCTTCACCGGCACTACGGGGAAAACGTGAGGCTAATTCAGCATATGAAAAGGCAGAAAAAGCGGCTAATAAAGATGCAAGTAAAAATGAAAACGGCGTATAAAAGCCGGCTTCGCCAGCAACTTTTCCTACCAGGACATAAATTCCAGCACCTAAAATAGTGCCGATACCGTAAAAAACTAATAACGGCAATGATAATCGTCTGACTAATTCAGTTTTATTATTCATTTTTGTGGACTCGTCATAAACGTTTAATAATTATTTCTATTTGTTTATGTTATTCTTATAACATAGCAGAACAAATAATATAGGCAAAGATGTGACCCCCCCTTTACAACGGGCTAGCGACCAGATAAACAACGTTTTATCAAAAAAATCGGCAGTAAACTCCAGTGTCAACTCTGGCACAGACCTCTACGCAGAAGAATTATTATCAAAATACTATGATGGCGTTATTGGTATAAATAAAGATGGAACGATTTCATTTGTTAATAAAACAGCGTGTAAAATATTAGGCTGTACACTCGACGAAATAAAAGAACAATCCCTGGAAAAAGTATTCCAGTTTTACAATGATGTTATTGAACATCCTTATAAAAAAATAATTAAAAATATTATTGAGTCCGGAAATATTTTTGGCCCCATCACTCACCATCGTATTGCAACAAAAAAGAAGAATGATATTCTTGTTGATTTTAGTATTTCCCCTCTTGATGAAAACACTGTGATCTTAATGTTTCACAAGTTAACTACACATCAACAACCAAGACCTCTTTTATATCAGTTTAGTCATGA
>JAUVGM010000227.1 GCA_030593785.1 Gammaproteobacteria bacterium
ATACTGCCATTGAATAAAGCGCACTATGATTATAGCGGGTTATGACGTAAAAATTGTTCCATGCCACCCAAAACTCAGGATCTTTTTCTGTTTTGAGCTTTAACAGTTTGCCTTTTAATTTTTCGTCGATCCTTCCGGGTAGGATGACACCATTCACTAATAATTCTAATTGGGTGTGAGAAGGCTTTAAACTTTTGGTAATTAACTTTGGATGATTTTTACCATGGACCTGCACCTTATGAGTAATGGGTTGTCCACGTTTCCAATGATGTTTACGAAAATAATTAGCAACACTGCCGATGGCATCTGTTGGATTACTCCATAGATCGCGTTTTCCATCCCCATCAAAATCTACTGCATAATGTCGGAAACTGCTGGAAATAAATTGAGGCATGCCCATAGCGCCTGCATAGGAGCCGACTAGTTTGGCTGCTTCAAAATTTTCTTCACGCGTCATCAATAAAAAATGTTCAAGCTCACTTTTAAAGAACGTTGCGCGAGGAGGATAACCAAACGCCAGGGTCGCTAATGAATCAAACACAGGGTAAGTACCCGCATGTTTACCGTAACGTGTTTCAACGCCAATAATGGCAACAATAATTTCTTGCGGTACACCGTATGTTTTTTCAGCACGTGCTAGAGCGTCTGCATTTGTTTTCCAGAAATCTATGCCACCTTGAGTACGTCTTTTTGTTACAAAAATAGGACGATACTGGTACCAGGGTTTACCTTCTGCGGGACGGGCAATGGCTTCTAAAATAGAGTCATACATTTTTGCCCTTGAAAAAAGTTTATCTAAATACTGTTTATTAAACTTATGTTTCTTAACCATTTCCTTAACAAATTTTTTGACTTCTTTTTTGTCAGAAAAATCATCAGCACATGCAGTTACAGTTAGCAGACTGAATGCGAATAAAAGGTTAAGGAATAATATGTGAAATAATTTCATTGTAACTCTTTAATAATTAAAAAATTTAGTATTCATGCCCCAACTAACTTACGGTTAGTTTGTATAGACATAAGAATACCGAAAGCCGCCATAATGGTCACCATGGAAGTACCACCATAACTAATTAATGGAAGGGGGAGTCCCACTACAGGTAGTATGCCAGAGACCATACCAATATTAACAAAAACATAAACAAAAAAGGTTAAAGTTAAGCTGCCGGCAACTAAGCGTGAAAACGTATCTTGTGCATTTACCGCAATTATAATGCCACGACTGATGATCGCGATATAAACAGCTAACAGCAACAATGTCCCCAAGAAACCAAATTCTTCACTAAATACGGCAAAAACAAAATCGGTTGAGCGTTCAGGTAAAAAATCGAGATGTGATTGTGTACCGTTAAGCCAGCCTTTACCGTAGAGCCCGCCTGACCCAATTGCGATGGTGGACTGAATAATATGATAACCCGATCCTAATGGATCGGTTTCAGGATTAAGGAAAGTGAGAATTCGCTGACGTTGGTAATCGTGCAGTAAATAATTCCAGAATATCGGGGCACTTGCGGTCATCAAACCGATAACAGTGAAAATAATTTTCCAGCCTAAACCGGCTAATAGCAAAACAAAAATGCCAGAAGATGCGATCAATAGCGAGGTACCCAAATCAGGTTGTTTGGCAATTAATAAGGTTGGCACAATAACGATAATCGTTGCCATAATTAAGCGACCACGACGAGGGGGTAAAGGTGCTTCAGCCAGGTACCATGCGGTCATAATTGGTACCGCGATCTTCATTAACTCGGAGGGTTGAAAACGAAATATTCCCAGGTTTAGCCAGCGCTGTGCACCCTTGCCGACCTCACCAAGAACAAGAACTGCAACAAGCATGAGTATGCCGACACCAAACATCCACGGCGCCCAGTGCTTTAACGTGCTGGGTTTGATTTGTGCTACGGCAATCATGACAATAAAGGCAATAAAAAGACGAACAAATTGTCGATTTAAAAGATCAATGCTTTTATCACCCGCACTATAAAGGACGACCATCCCCATTGCCGAGAGCAAGATAATGCCAATCCATAAAGGCAAGTCGATGTGAAAACGGTAAAGTAAGCGACGACCTGAACTCAGGCGGTTTTCTTCTCGAAAATTCATTGCTGAACTGTTTTGCCAATTCAAGGGGTTACTTCTCCATTATTTATTTCCATAGTGACTACTTTTTTGTCCGGGTTATTTAATAAATATTGATCCATAACTTTTCGTACAATGGGAGCAGCAGCAGAGCCACCATGTCCACCATTTTCTACAATTAAGGCGACTACAATACGTGGATTCTCATAGGGTGCAAAGCCAATAAAGAGGGCGTGATCTTGTAGTTTTTTAGCAATTTCTTCTTTTTTATACTCTGCATCCTGAGCAATACCAAAAACTTGTGCCGTCCCCGTTTTACCTGCAATCGTATATTTTAAATTACGCCTGATTCCCCGCGCTGTGCCATGGACACCATAAACTACATTCTTCATGGCTGTTAATACAGTCAGCCAGTTGTTTTCATCATTAATAGGAACGTTTTTTAATGGCTCTGCTTTTGTTTCAACGATCTGACTATTTTGTTGATCTTGAATACCATAGACCATGCGCGGCTTAAAGTGTTCACCCATTTTAGAAATTGCAGCGGTGGCATTGGCAAGTTGTAAAGGTGTCATCAACATAAAGCCCTGACCAATACCGGTAATAAGTGTTTCACCAGGAAACCAGGGTAAATTACGGTTACGTCGTTTCCACTCCCGTGACGGGTTAAGACCTGCTAATTCGCCACGTAGATCAATTCCTGTTTTTTGTCCTAAACCAAATTGTGCAAGATAAGACGACATATTGTCGATACCTAACGTCAGAGCCAGATCATAAAAATAAACATCACAAGATTCGGTAATGGCTTTTATTAAATCTGTTTTTTTATGACCGCGTTTTTTCCAGTCACGATAACGGCGCTCATCATTTTTTAACATGTACCAACCGGGGCAATTGAGCTCGTCATGCGACTGCAGCAATTTAAGTTCAAGACCGGCTAGTCCTATAAAAGGTTTAATGGTTGAACCAGGGGGGTACTGGCCACGCAAAGCACGATTAAATAGTGGTCGCTCAGGTGAGGTGCTGAGTAATTTATAATTCTTACTACTGATGCCGTGAACAAATAAATTAGGGTCATAAACAGGCATACTTACCATGGCTAAAACTGCACCATTACGAGGATTAATAGCCACTAAAGCACCGTTATTATCACCAAGACTTTGTTCCGCAATGGCCTGAACTTTACTGTCGAGATTTAAATATAAGTTTTTACCAGAAACCGGCAAGGTACGATCAAGCACACGTAAAATTCGTCCCTGCGCATTTGTTTCAACATGTTGAAAACCAACCTGACCATGCAGTAAATCTTCATAAGTACGTTCAATACCGACTTTACCAATATGAGTGGTGGCACTGTAATTTGAGGCATTGAGTTTTCTTAATTCTCTTTCATTAATCCGGCTTACATAGCCAACGGCATGTGAAGCTAATTTTCCCTGTGGGTAATGGCGCGAAAGTTGTGCATTAATGTTTACGCCAGGTAAATCATTCAGTTGTACTGAAACGATTGCGACTTCTTCATCATTTAAACGATAACGGAGAGGGATGCCTTCAAAGCGCCTTTTTTTACGACGATTTTTATTGAAACGTTTTAAATCTTCTTTACTGATGCTAATTAGCTTACCGAGGTGTTCTAATGTTTTATCTAAATCATCTACATGTTCAATAACTATTTCCAGGGTAAAGCTGGGAAGATTTTGCGCTAGTAATATGCCATTACGATCAAAAATAAGGCCACGTGTTGGAGGAATAGGTCGAATACTGACACGATTATTGTCAGAGAGAGTGGCATAGTGTTTTTGATTGGTTATTTGTAAATAAGCCAGACGGCTTAATAATAAAATTAATAAAAACACCATAACAATACCAGCAACAAGTATTCGTTGATTGAATATCTGGGTCTCATGGAAGTGATCCTTGAGGGTCTGGTGGTTATTAAAAGCCATTAATTAATTTGGAAGTGACGTCTGACTTGTCGCATTAAAATATAAGCTGGTGGCCAGAATAATGCGGTACTAATGGCGGGCAACATAAATACGGAGAGAGGTGGTGCGTGCCCAATCATACCTTTAATCCATAACGTGATTGTGCCCTGAAACATCATTAAAACAAATATTGTTAATGCTTGCTGCCACACCGGAAAAACACGAATACGCTGATGCAATTTAATCGCTAAATAAGCAATTAAGGCAAAGGTTAAAGCATGTTGTCCTAATAGCGAATCCATAGAGACGTCGTAAATCAGGCCAGTAATCCAACCAACACCAACACCGATACGGTTGGGTAAAGCAATACACCAATAAATTAATACAATGATGAAGAACTCCGGACGTATTGCTTGCAACATTTGCGGCAGTGGCACCATGCTTAAAATGAATGCGGCAAGAAAAGTGATAAAAATAATATTACCGCCATGAGTATTCATCTTTTTCATGAGGCTTTCTTCCCTTCGACAGACGTACTATTTT
>JAUVGM010000022.1 GCA_030593785.1 Gammaproteobacteria bacterium
CCTGATAGAAGCACGAAATCATCTTTTTCATGGTCATCTACTTCACGCATCATTACAACTTTGTTTAATTTCTTAGACCAGGCAGTGTGATCCGCCATGAACATTTCGATTTCCATTGCACCTTTTGGTACTTCGTCATCAAAGATAGTTTGTGCATCAAATGCACCGTAGTAATCACCCACACCGGCATGGTCACGACCAATGATGAAATGTGTTGCGCCCATGTTTTGACGGAAATAAGCGTGTAACACCGCTTCACGAGGACCGGCATAAAGCATGTCGAAACCATAACCTGTGACCATTGCACTGTTAGGTGGGAAGTAGACTTCCACCATTTTACGGATTGATGCATCACGTACTGGTGCAGGGATATCACCTTTTTTCAGTTTACCCAGCAACATGTGAATCACCAGGCCATCACAACCAAGACGATCCATTGCCATGTGGCAAAGTTCTTCGTGTGCTAAATGCATTGGGTTACGCGTCTGGAAGGCAACGACTTTTTTCCAGCCATGCTCAGAAATTTCATTACGAATTTCAACCGCGGTACGGAAAGTATCCGGGAATTCAGTCTGGAAGTAGCTGAAGTTCAATACCTGGATAGGTCCTGAAACGGCTGTTTTACCCTGACTATTAAAAGCAGCAACACCAGGATGCTCTATATCGTCTGTACGATAAACTTTATCCGTCATGGTCTTCATTTGAGCGTCAGAAACTTCTTCAATCGCTTCCACGTCCATAACTGCAATTACAGGGTTACCGTCCACATTCGGGTCACGTAATGCGATACGCTTTGCATCACCAATGGCATCTGCATTTTCTAATAAACACATAACAGGAACAGGGAAGAATGAACCGTCTGTTAAGGTCATTTTTTCAGCTGCACCCATCGCATCAGCAACATTCATGAAACCTTTTAATGGGTTGAAGTAACCGCCGCCCATCATTACAGCATTACCTGCTGCTTGTGAGCTAATTACGACTGAAGGTAGAGATTCAGCTTCTTTGCTTAGTTTTTCATGTTCAGCTGCGTCATAGACGAAGCGTGGTTGTAACTCGTCAGAACCTATTGGTTTAATCATGCTTTTCTTCCTCGAATTAAACGACCCTGAGGGGCAGTTAATAGTTAAAAATCTTCAATTAAATTCTTTGTATTATTCATGCTGGCTGATGCGTATTTGACGAAATTTATCAGGGAGTAGCGAGCCAAATTTTAGGCTAAATAATAGTGGTGAGCACTATACAATATTATTTGACCGTCAGAAAAATAGGGTAATTTATGAGGGCATAGATTGGGACGAAAAGGTGGAGTCAGTCTAAGAATTTAGAGCATAAAAAATGCCTCGAAAAAGGCATTTTTTAATTACATTATTATTAAGTTGTTATAAAACAATGGGTTATATTATTTATGTGGCTTTTGCCCATGAATCGCGAATGTTTCCAGCAAGTCCCATTGGATCAAAAGGTTTTGCAATCACATCAGCAACATTTAGTGACTTTAGGAATTCAACTTCTTGAGGCTGAACTTTTGCAGTCATAAACATAACGGGTGTATTGGTCAGTTGCGGGATCTTACGTAATTCGCCAAGTGTTGTGGGCCCGTCCATGCCTGGCATCATGACATCAAGTAAAAATAAATCAGGCTTAAATGCGGCTGCTTTTTCTATGGCCTCGGCTCCGGAGCTACAAACGAGCAATTCAAAGCCACCGACGTTCTCGAGTGCAACGCGAGCGATCATTTGAATATCAGGTTCGTCTTCTACATAAAGGATTTTTTTTAATTCTGCCATGGTCATATTTCCATATTAATATAGTGGGATATTGCGTGCTGTTATTCAGTATTTAAAGAACAGCACGTAATTGATATATCGGTTAAAGAAATAAAACCTTAAACTTTTTCCTGAAATATTAATAACAGCAAATTAGGTAGTAACCCTATTGTAAGAATAAAAACAAAGAAGCATTGCCGCGTCGTATATTGATAAGCAGGCTTTTATTTTTCTTAATAGCAGATTGTAATTCTGCAATGCTGTTTATGTTTTTGCGGTTTGCAGACGTGATGATATCGCCTCGGCGCAAGCCGGATTGAGCTGCCGGGGTGCCAGATACAACATCAGAAATAATGACGCCTTCAATACGGCCATATAGCTTTGAGCTAGGTGGAATATTTTGTAATTCCGTGCCGTCTAAACGAACGTGTAATTTTTTACCTTTGATGTTTTCTTTGAGCTCATCATCCTCTGCAACAGTCGCTGTTAGCATTAGTATTTTTTTATCACGCAAAACTTTCATTTTTACCGTTTGGCCGATACGTAATAAACCCATATTGTTACGTAACATGTCAGCATTTCGCACTGCTTTATCATTAATTTCTGTAACGATGTCACCTGATTTTAAACCTGAGATATCGGCAGCTGAGCCTTTTTCAACATGCGAAACGACAGCACCTCGACGAAAGGGAATATTAAACGCTTCGGCAAGTTGTGGTGTGAGGTCTTGCGCTTGAGCGCCTAAACGGCCACGTTTAACTTCACCATGTTTGATCAGCTGCTGCATGATGTCGCTTGCCATATTGACCGGTATGGCAAAACCTATACCTTGTGAGCCACCACTTTTAGAAAAAATAGCGGTGTTAATGCCAACCAGTTCACCACGCAAATTAACCAGTGCACCACCGGAATTACCTGGATTAATGGATGCATCTGTTTGGATAAAGTTTTCAAAACCTTCGATGCCTAAACCACTGCGCTCCATTGCACTGATAATGCCCGAGGTGACTGTCTGACCCAGACCAAAGGGATTACCAATTGCCACGACAAAATCTCCGACGTTATGTGCTTCAGAATTTGCCAGTGGAATAGCCGTCAGTTTTTTTGCTTTAATCTGAATGATAGCGACGTCACTATCAGGATCGGTTCCAATAAGTTTGGCCTGATAGCTTTCACCGTTACTCAAAGTCACTTTAATTTCATCTGCCTTATCGATGACGTGATTATTGGTAATGATGTAGCCTTTTTTCGCATCGACAATAACACCCGAGCCGAGACTTTGCGTTTTACGATGACGAGGTTGTGAAGGCTGTTCAAAAAAACGCCGGAAAAACGGATCGTTGAACAGTGGATTTGTTTGAATTCGAACGGTGCCACTGGTTGCAATATTGACCACGGCAGGTGTGACACGTTTAAGCATGGGAGCAAGGCTGGGTAAGGCGGTGCCCTGACTATCAACAAGAGGCAATGATGCATAGCTTGGCGTGAACAATACTGCTATTAATAAAAAACTAATCCATGACGTAATAATATTGCGTTTAACTGTCGTGCTCATAAAATTTTCCCATTTACTTTTTAAAATGTTCAATACAGTGAACTGTATTTTATACTATTATTTTAGTGAACAGTTGGAGTGTATAACTGTTAAAAAGTTCACACATTAATTGTTATAGAATTTTCGCAAAAAATAGCCCCAAGAGAAAAATTTCCAGAGAGAAATCTCATTGGGGCTAACAGAGTATAAATATTAAAACCGGATTACCTAATATTACTTAACATCGATTTTACGGGCTTGCGCTTTTTCCTGTTTAGGGATGATAATTTCTAAAACGCCGTGTTTACTTTTAGCGCTTATTTTATCGGCATTTGCGGTGTCTGGCAGACTAAAACGGCGATAAAAGCTCCCGCGTTGACGTTCAACACGTTTATACCCTTCGCGTTCTTCTTTAGTTTCTGACTCACGTTCACCCTTAATGGTTAACATACCGTCTTCCATATGCACGTCAATATCATCTGGATCTACGCCAGGGATATCGGCATGGATGATGAATTCTTTTTCAGTTTCTTTAATGTCAACAGCAGGAACCCAGTCGCTGGTGGCGATACTGCTTCCTTCATCAGCGGGTAAATGCTGACCTTCGAACATACGCCCCATTTCACGACGTAATTGATCCATTGAATTCCATGGTTGATAGCGTACTAGTGACATGAGATTTCTCCTCTTAGTTAGTTTCTATAAACGTTAATTAGTTTCTATAAAGGATATGGGTTCGGAGGAGAAATAGTTCAAGTATATTTATAAAAAAATACAGAAAATTATCAAGGTACCGGAGTCACATATTAATGAAGAGAAGTATTCTGTTTTACACCGGTATTGAAATTAAGGTGGCGAGATAAAAATACAGGTGACTCCGGTACCACCGTTGTCATACTAAAAATAAAAACGAAGTCGTATAGTCACGCTTGTGGGAATATGCCCAAATTCTGATTGTGGTTTTAGTCCATTTAAACCGCGACCGTTAGCAAATTGAAATGAAAATAAAATATCTGATTCATTACTGACTGAATAGCTGAGATTAAATTGATGTAGTAGTGAAGTGTTGTACTGCCCATCGTCATCTTTAAGTGGACTGGCAAGTAGTATGTAAGCACCATTTAAAAGCGGGGTGAACTCTTTATTAATAGATAAGCCGAATACGCGTTGACTGAGTTGTTGTTGCAAGCCATATTTTATTAAATCATCAGTGAGTAAGTTGGTATTTGATAGAGCGGTAACACTGTTTGCACCACGACTATTTTCATACCACTCTGCGGTGAGTAATGTGCCGTTAGCAAACTGATAATCGACACCGGCGATCCAAAAAAGAGAGTTTTCATTTGTTTGGCTATCGTTATAGTGCGCGCCTTCAATACGCCAACCCATGCCTGCCCAGCTGCTTTCAAATGAAGCACCGATAATATTATTGTCGATGACCGATGCTGCGAGTAAAGCATATTCAGACTCGACACCCACCTGGCTACGATAATGAAGGGCTGCGTTAGTTGTCTTTTTTATGTTTGCATTATCATTTGGAGAAAAGGCATAAACAGCGGTGAGCGATGAAAAGTCAGATGTGAACCAGTCAAGTCGTGCTGCATCTATGCCGGGTTTAAAATCTGTATCAAGATCCGTCGGTGCAAAAGAGCCAAAGACATTAAGTGGTTGCCAAAAGCGACCACTACCAAAATCTATAGCCTGGCGTCCAAAGGCAAACGTCATTTTTTTATAGCGTTGTTTATAAACAGCACGATCCACTTCATAGCCAAATCGTGTGGCAATATTTGATGTGCTCTCATCTAACCAGCTAGAAGAAAGTTCAGTGTAGCGAAAGAGATCGCTGGAGTGATTATTATTAAAGGCAATATTACTGAGATGAATTCGTGCTATTTTAGCATGCAGTGACCATTCACTATTTTCTTTAGCATCATCGAGCATTAACCTTAGGCTTTGTTGATCTGCCGTTAAGGTATTGTCTTTATTAATATAACCGCTATCACCTTGTGTGGCGATTGCTGTTGAGCCAAGCATTGAAAAACGGCCAGTCAGATCAGCAGCCCAGGTTACCGAGGGTAAAAGCAGGACTAATAATAGAGCGGTTTTATGTTTTATGCTCATGATGATGCCGTTCGTCACTAACAATTTTTCCATCTTGCAAGGTAATAATTCTTTCTGCGCGATCCATAACACGTGGGTCATGCGTTGAAAAAATAAACGTGGTTTTTTCTTCATGCGACAGGGTGTGCATAATATCAAGCAGCGCAGTGGCATTCTCTGAATCAAGATTAGCAGTAGGTTCATCGGCTAAAACAAGTCGAGGCCCTGCCGCGAGTGCACGAGCAACGGCAACACGTTGTTGTTGTCCGCCACTTAATGCAGAAGGTCGACGGTGCATAATATCTTTTAGTCCGACCAGCTCAAGATAGTGTTCTGCTCGTTGACGACATTCATTTTTATGTTTTCCCTGTAACACCATTACTAACTCAACATTTTCTAATGCGCTTAATACCGGGACTAAATTATAAGACTGAAAAACAAAACCTAACTGAAATAAACGAAAGTCGGATAACTGCGCTTCTTTTAATGTTGTGATGTCGGTGCCATTGAGTCGAGTTGTGCCCTGTGTTGGCGAGTCCAAACCACCGATAATATTAAGCAAGGTCGTTTTACCTGAACCAGAAGGACCAACCAAAGCAGCAAACTCACCTTCTTCTACGGTTAAGTTGATATCTGAAAGTGCATTCACTTCAAGCTCACCTTGTTGGTAGCGTTTACTAATGCCTTGTAGTGTCAGTAGTGCCATTTATTAATACTCCAAAAGATTAAGTACGTAATGCCTCAACCGGTGTTACACGTGCAGCCTTTATAGCAGGGTAAATTCCACTGCTTAAGGTTGCGATAAAAATAATGGTAGTAAGTTGGGTAATGCGATCCCATGACAATTCTGGATAGACGATGGGATCCATAAAGGTGCCCATCATAATGGTTCCTTCTTCACCCATTATGGCGGTAAAGTCGATACCATCCTGGGAAAACCAGAAGTGGACTCCGCCACCTGCTATCCAGCCGACAACAATGGCCAGAAGCCCCATGATAAAAGATTCACAAAATACCAGTGTGAGTAAGTGACGCTTGCTTAATCCCAGCGCACGTAATAAACCAAACTCACGAGTACGCTCCAGGACACTCATTAAAACAGTGTTGAGAACCCCAAAAATCACCATGATTAAAATAAGTAGCAAAAAGACGTAGTTGCCTGCGTCGTCAATAGCAATAAATTGCACCAGTTGCGGCATCATTTCCTGCCAGTCCATCGCAATAACCTGATCACTTTCAACTGCGGATTTAATTTTGGCTTTTATTATATTAAGCGAGGATATTTCAGAATCGTTGAGGAAAATAGCAAAACGAGTGACAGGTTGCTTAATGACATCAGCACCTTCACCTTGAAGAAAACGGCGGGCTAACTGGATGTCACCAAGGATCAGGTAATCATCCATTTCAGGAACATGAGATTTAAAAATACCGCGAACACGCCCAAGTTGAGCCTGTGAGTCACCGCCTTTTTTTCCTGCCATGAGCACAACTTTACTGCCTACCTTGGCTTTGAGTTTACTTGCCATGCCCGCGCCAATAACAATACCACGAGCATCATCTGCTTTGAGCCAAACACCTTTCAGTAATTGCGGTTTAAGCATATCAACACGCGGATCACTTGCACTGCTTAGGCCTTCCAATGCTGCACCGACAGAGTTATTCGCGGTACTGGCCAGAACCTGTAAGGAAATCCGGGGTTCGATACTGCCGGCCAGATTGAGGCTCGCCAGTTTTTTTGATAGCGCCAGACCATCAGCAAGATATTTATGATTTGCCGGTGCTTCAATATAACCGCGTGGCTGAACAGTCAGGTGACCTTCGCCTAACTTTATCGCATTACGAATCATGGAATTATGACTGCCATCACCGATACCAATAGATAACACGGCGAGACCAAAACCAATGGCAATAGAACTTAAGGTAATGAGTGTACGTTTGCGATGACGCCATAAATTACGCCAGGCTAACTTCAATAGCATCAGGAAGGGAAGGTGGCCATGTTTGATTAGTTGCTTATTCATCTCATTATTCTCATCAGCGCATTACTTCAGCAGGCTTGAGGCGAATCGTTTGCCATGAAGGTATAAGAGACGCGAGCATAGTAACAACCATCATCATCAGGCAGGCATAAACAACATCCATAGGGATAAGGTAACCTTTCATTACCGGCTCGAAAATCATTCCGGCCCAATCATAGCCATCCGGCATGGATTGACTAAAGTCGATACCGTGCTCTTCAAAATAATTATTAATGATAAGTCCAACTACTGAGCCAACAGCCGCAGAGACCAGGGACAGAAAAAAAGATTCAAACAAAACCATGAGTAAAAGCCAACGGCGCTTCATACCAATGGCAAGTAGGATGCCGAATTCATGAGTACGTTCATGTACCGCCATGAGCATGGTATTCAACATACCAAGAGAAGCGAGACTGATAATAATAAAACCAATAATAAAAACAAACGCCTTACTCAGTTCTAACAGGTCAGCAACCGCTGGATTGAGTTGACGCCAGTTTCGTACAACCGGTACGCCACCTAGTTTATCGAGCGGCTCGACTGCTGTGAGTTTGTTTAACTTTTCAATAATATCGGCTTGAATATTTTCCAGTTGGCTTAGATCGTTCACTTTGATCGCCAGCTCGTGAAAGCCATTTTCCAGGTACATGAGTTGTTGATAGGCTTCAATCGACATCAACACACCCATACGATCAAAGTTGGGTTCCAGTGGTTTTAGTATCGCAGCAACGCGGTAAAGGGCATTACCAATACTGCCATCAGCGGCTTGTGTTACCAACACCAGTTCATCGCCGGGTTCCACATTCATATTTTTAGCCAGCTGTGCGCCAATCACCAGGTTGTAACGAGCAAACCCATTTTCAGTTATGTCTGCTATGCCCAGATCAAGTTTACCGTGGCGAACATGCTCCAGCATTTTTGTGACTTCTATTTCTCGTTTTGGATCAACGGCTTTTATTAAAACTCCGGTCGATGTGTTTGTTGAACTGGCAAGCCCGGAGGCATAGAGTCTTGGTGCTATCGTAATGTCAGGGAATTCCTGTTCAAGCTTTTGCATATAGGACCAGGGCAATGTTGCATAAAGATCCTGATCATCAATAAAGGCTTGTCGGTGTAGCTGAATATGTGAAGTAGAAATCTCAGTAGCAAAACGTACCATTTGTCGTGTCATGCCTTCGAGAAGTGAAGCGTAGAGAATCACCATCACTAAGCCACTTGCCAGGGCAGAAATGGTGAGAACACTGCGTATCGGATTGCGCCAGATATTACGCCAGGCAACAAAAATGAGTATGGGCAGACGGCTTAAGACAGATGCTTGTGCAGATTTTTTCATCTGTAGTCTTTTCTTTTAACGACGTCTTTGTAAATTTTGTAATGAGAAGAAAGAATCTTCTAACGGTATGTCTAAAATAATATCTTTATAAACAATCACCGTTGATTCTTCAGGCTTGTCCTCCGGTTGTAGCGTTAGTCGCATTGGAATGGTTCTTTTATCGATTATTCTTGGCTGATCAAACGTCATGGTGCGAATCAATATCCCTTCCTCATCGTAATAAAGGGCACGATGTGGCGATAATGTTTTTTGTTCAATTTGCATAACTACCTTTCCCCAGACCACAGCGGCATCTTCTTTAGGGATCGAGGTGAGCTCATAGATGCTGATGCCATTACGCTTGCCTTCAAAAGTAATGCTGGAAGTGTAATCGTCTTCAATCGTACTTTCTTTGACTAGGTCATCATTGGTGAAATGACTTCCCATCCAGGAACCCGACATCATGCTCGAAGGTACTTTGGTGACACGGTTAATTTTTGGCAGGTAATTCCAGATATTTTCTTTCACTTTCAGTGTGGCGATGCCCTTATCTTTAATGGGGGCGCGAATCACAACCAGCGAATAATCTTTTCCACGTGACCAGGCTTCCATGGTCATGCTGCGTTCATAGCGTTGCGTTTTTACGGTCATCGACATGGTGGCATGTGAAGTGTCGCCGCGCCATAAACGATCAATATGGCGAATGAGTTCATCTATTTCTATCGCCGCTGCCGGTAATGAAGCAAATAATAAGAGGGATGACAAAATAAGAGATTTCATCACTTTCTGAAAATGCATTTTATTATTCTTTTTATATATAGAGGGTTCCATATCTTCTCCCTTTACTCATTTTTATTATCTGCCTATTTAACAGGACTGTAAAACGAGAGAGGCTAAGATTGAGTGACGGTGCACCTATTTTCTAAATTTTTTATAAAAATTGCTGTCATATAAAAGATGAAAAAAGGACTGTACGTGAGTAAGTCCTAACGCGTCAGAGAGCAATATTACAGGTATATTAATAACACTACATATAGTGTTTAGGTGAAAATTATTTTTAATATTCATTGAGTTATTTTAGCCTATTAAAAACATATAACTTATTGTTATTTATAGAAAATGTATCCGTTTATAGGCTTATAACAATTGTTGACAGTAGTGGTCAGAAGGCCATATGCTGTGCACCTGAACACAACATGTAGTGTTTTAGAGTAACAAGCACTACATCACCCGCTTTAAGCGGGTCAGATTTAGTAAAAGTACAACAAAAAAACTGAAAATAATAAAAAGCGCAATTGGCAAACCCCCTGTTGATTGAGTTGAGGGTGATGTAATTCCTTTTTAATTCAGTTGGTTAGCACATTATTCTTTTTTCTCAGGCCCCCAGAAAAAGAAGAGTATGATATTAAATTTTTATAACAACGAAAGTTGTTAAGACCGGAGGATCGGGCCGATCATGAGCGCACAGCTAAAAGCCTTGAAAACTAAAAAAACACAAGATATTCCTTACCAAGATGCGTCAATCGATATCTGGGATAAAAAATATCGCCTTAAAACAAAAGACGGTGATGATGTCGACAACAACATGGATGAGACGTATCAACGTGTTGCTCAGGCAATCGCTGAAGTTGAAGATGAAGAAAAGCGCCTCGAATGGTACGAAAAATTTCTCTGGGCTTTACGTCATGGTGCGATTCCAGCCGGACGCATTATTTCAAATGCCGGTGCCTTAGAGCACAAGCCAGCAACCTCAACCATTAACTGTACTGTTTCAGGTACGGTTCTGGATTCAATGGATGACATCTTAGGTAAAGTGCACGAAGCGGGCTTAACCTTAAAAGCAGGTTGTGGCATCGGTTACGAATTCTCTACCTTACGTCCTAAAGGCGCTTATGTTTCAGGCGCGGGTGCGTATACCTCGGGTCCTCTTTCGTTCATGGATATCTTCGATAAGATGTGTTTTACCGTATCAAGTGCCGGTGGACGTCGTGGCGCACAAATGGCAACGTTTGATGTTGGCCACCCGGATGTCATGGATTTCATTCGCGCTAAACGTGAAGACGGTCGCTTACGTCAGTTCAATCTTTCTTTACTCGTCACAGAAGAATTCATGAAAGCCGTTGAAACCAACGATGAGTGGAAACTGGCTTTCCCTGTAACAGAAAAAGAAGCAGAAGAAGATGGCTTAGACATGAAAGATGACTCACAAGTTATCTGGCGTGAATGGCCGATCACTAAAGGTTACATCACTAACCGTGAAGGCTTAGTTGCTTGTAAAGTTTACAAAACAGTCAAAGCAAATCATTTGTGGGACATGATCATGTCTTCGACTTATGACTTTGCTGAGCCAGGTTTCATTCTTATTGATAAAGTGAATGAGAAGAACAACAACTGGTTCTGTGAAAATGTACGTGCAACGAATCCTTGTGGTGAACAACCACTACCTCCTTATGGTTCATGCTTATTAGGTTCAATTAACCTGACTAAATTCGTAAACGATCCGTTTACCGAGAAAGCCAAGTTTGACTGGAAAGGTTTCGAAAAAGTGATTGGTATCTTTACTCGTCTGCTCGATAACGTTGTTGAAATTAATGGCCTGCCATTAGAAGGACAACGTGATGCCATCCTGAATAAACGTCGTCATGGTATGGGTTTCCTTGGTTTAGGTTCAACGTTAACCATGTTACGTGAAAAGTACGGCAGTTCAGCGTCAGTTGAGTTCACAGAAAAAGTGAGCAAAACATTAGCAATGGCAGGTTGGGAAGCCGCGTTAGAGCTTGCCAAAGAAAAAGGTCCAGCACCCATCATGGAAGAAACCTTTAAAGTGACCGGTGCCATGTTACGTAAGCGTCCAGAAATGAAACGCGATGGTTATAAAGCGGGCGACAAAGTAAAAGGCAAAGTGTTACATGCCAAGTACAGTCGTTACATGCAAAAAGTGGCAGAAGTAAATCCAGAATTAGTCAATGAGTTAGCTGAAATTGGTGCACGTTTTACACACCACAGTTCAATCGCGCCAACAGGAACAATCAGTTTGTCGTTAGCCAATAACTCAAGTAATGGTATTGAACCTTCATTCGCGCATCACTATTCACGTAACGTCATTCGTGAAGGTAAGAAAACAAAAGAAAAAGTCGATGTGTATTCTTTTGAATTGTTAGCTTACCGCGAGTTAATCAATAAAAAAGCCATGCCTTATGCACAAGACGAAGAAGCTAAATTACCAGAGTACTTCATTGCTGCAGATGATGTTTCACCAAAGCAACATGTAGATATTCAAGCTGCTGCACAGGGCTGGATCGATTCAAGTATTTCTAAAACTGCAAACGTACCAACAGATTATCCGTTTGAAGAGTTTAAAGATATTTATACCTATGCTTACGAGCAAGGTTTAAAAGGTTGTACAACGTTCCGCTTTAACCCCGAAGCGTTCCAGGGTGTTCTGGTCAAAGAAGAAGACCTGGAAAAGACAATGTACAAATTCACCTTAGACAACGGAGAAGTTGTTGAAGTGAAAGGTAACGAAGAGATTGAGTATGATGGTGAGATGCATACGGCGGCAAATCTATTCGATGCTCTAAAAGAGGGTTACTACGGCAAGTTTTAGGCGGCGTTAGCGCCTCGTATACGGCGTTAAAATTAAATTTTCGAAACCTCACTTATTAAACATAAGCTTCGGTTTCAAAAATTCAATTTTGCCTTGTCTACGAACCGCTAACTTGCCTAAAACAATAATTGTAGGTTCGAATTCATTCGAACGCGGTATTGATATAACAACATTACTTAAAGTTTTAAGTAATAGTTCAAAAGAACAAAATGTAGGTCGGCTCTCATAGTGCCCCTCTTCAGAAATATTAAAGAGGGTATTAGGCCGACGCAGAAGTTGGAACAACAACTAAACCTAAAAGGTTAGTAAAGGTTCCAACAAAAAGAATCTGAACGGATCGGATAAGTTAAAACAAGCGAATACGAATTGAAACTTGCTTTAATTTATCCGGTTCGATCAGAACCAAACAACAAATGTTTAATCTCAATAAAGATTGAGGTTAAAATAAAAAAAGAAAGAGAGTGGGGAATAGGACAATGGGCATAAAAATAGCACATAAAATTGTTGGTTATGCGGTCGCAAAAGATGACGCAGATGATGCAGCAGCAGAAGCGGCATTAAAAGGTGTTGAGCAGGAAGACACTAATATTATCCAGATGCATGAAAAGCTGGAACGTCCTGAAACATTATTGGGTTCAACGTATAAAGTTAAAACCCCATTATCAGAACATGCGTTATACATCACCATTAATGATGTAGTTTTAAACGAAGGTACAGACCATCAACTGCGTCGTCCATTTGAAGTTTTCATTAACTCAAAAAACATGGATCACTTTCAGTGGATTGTTGCTTTAACAAGAATCATTTCAGCAGTATTCCGTAAAGGTGGTGACGTAACGTTCTTAGTAGACGAACTCCGTT
>JAUVGM010000086.1 GCA_030593785.1 Gammaproteobacteria bacterium
GAAATAGAACAGCAAGGTTTAGCAGAAGTGATCCCAAAAGCACGTGCAGCTCAACTGACCATGAACAGGGAAGGTATTCGTACTTTAGCAGCAGAAGAATTAGGCTTAGCCACTTCAAAATACGCTTTTGCAGAAAGCGAAGATGAAATTAAACAGGCTATTGATAATGGTGTTGGTTATCCCTGTATTGTAAAACCTGTCATGTCATCTTCTGGTAAAGGCCAGTCAACAATTAAAGAAGAAGCAGATATTAAAACTGCTTGGGATTATGCAAAAAGTGGTGGCCGAGTTGATCGTGGTCGAGTTATTGTAGAAGAGATGATCCAGTTTGATTATGAAATCACTTTGCTGACAGTGCGAGCGTTAAATGAGCAAGGTGTAGTGCAAACACATTTCTGTGAGCCTATTGGTCACATTCAGGTAGAAGGCGATTATGTTGAAAGTTGGCAACCGCAAGCGATGAGTGAAACAGCCAAACAAAAATCACAAAACATTGCTAAAGCGGTAACGGGTAATTTAGGTGGCCGAGGTTTATTTGGTGTAGAACTCTTTGTCAAAGGAGACGATGTTTGGTTCAGCGAAGTCAGTCCACGACCTGATGATACTGGTATGGCAACCATGGCAACACAATATCAAAATGAATTTGAATTACATGCGCGTGCGATTTTAGGTTTACCTGTTTCAGCTGCTTTACGTGAACCCGGTGCAAGTGCAGTCATATATGGTGCAATGGATGAAAAGGGAATTGCCTTTGAAGGAATAGAAAAGGCACTAGCCGTACCGCAAACAGATATTCGATTATTTGGTAAACCTGAAGCCTTTAAAAAACGTCGTATGGGGGTTGCCTTAGCGTATGGATATGATGTTGAGGATGCCCGTAAAAGAGCGAAAGAAGTAGCCGGTATGATTAAACCTGTAAAAAATTGAATATGGGGAAGTCTAAGTAACTTTTATTATAATGCTCAGTGTTTGTAGGATCACAGAGAACATCATAATTTCACCCGGTATACAAAGAAAATGAAGGTATAAATTTTTATATTTCAAACTCGTATCTAATTTTATATCACCTCAATTCAGTATCCCCTGAACACATACTGAGCTATATACTTTGTAATAATATATTTTTCTTATAAAACAGTTAAGAAAAGCTTAAAGCTTTTTAATAAATCGCCGCTATTAATATTACCCCTCTTCTGTAATCGTATAGCCAGTAATGCACATTAAAGTTGCGGCATTTAAAAAGCGGAGTTTTTCTTTTGAAAACATTTAGCATTAAAATAAAATTCATCATTATTTCAATTAGTATCGTATTAGCACTGGCATTTATGCTTCTAATCGAGTTATTTTCTACAAAAACTTTGCTAAGCCTCGAAGAAGCATTAATTTTAACCGATAAGGTTGAAATAGGTATGCTGACATTACGTCGGAATGAGAAAGATTTTTTAGCTCGTAATGCGATTAAATATCATGAAAAGTATACTAATAATCATGCACTTTTACTGGCAAATGTTGCTCAGTTAAAAAATCAACTTGAGTCTAATGGCATCCACTCAGAGGAAGTATCTGAGCTTGAAAATGTTTTAAATAATTACAAAAATAAATTTAATGCTCTCGTTAATGAGCAGAAAATAATCGGGTTGAATCCGAAAGATGGCTTGTATGGAAATTTACGAAAGGCTGTGCATACTGTTGAAAAAGATATAAAGATACTCAATGATGCTAATTTAATGAAAGATATGTTAATGCTTCGTCGAAGAGAAAAAGACTTCATGTTGCGTTACGATTTAAAATATTTAAATAAGTTCAACAAAGATTTTTCTGTTATTAAGTCCACATTAGCGAATAGTTTACATTCACAAAGCCATAAAGAATCTATTAATAAATATTTGGATAAATATAAAATTGATTTTGTTGCTTTGGTAAAAAGCTATCAGGTTAAAGGGTTAACCAGTAAAAGTGGCTTGCTTGGGGAAATGCGTGCCACAGTACATAAAACAGAAACGATATTGAAAACATTGAGTGAGAATTTAACAATAATAATCGATAGTAAAACGTCAAGTATTATACTACTTTCTTTACTAAGTGCGCTTTTTCTTGCGGTATTAATTATTGGATTTGTTGTTGTTACTCTTCGGGGGATATTACTGTCTATTAAACAACTTGATATGACTATGAAAAATGTTGAAACTAATAGTGATCTGACACTTCGTAGTGAAATAAAATCAAAAGATGAAATTGGTGATATGGCAAATTCATTTAATAATATGATAGAAAAATTTGAGGCTTTAGTTCAACAAATTATAAGTTCCAGTTCACAATTAGCAGCTGCATCTGAAGAAGTTTCTTCAGTTGCCCAGGAGAGTACAAACAACATAATGCGACAACGATCAGAAACCGATATGGTCGCTACAGCAATGAATGAAATGTCTGCTACTGTGCAGGAAGTTGCCAACAGTGCAGAATCAGCAGCCGGTGCTGCGAACAGCGCAAACAATGAAGCGCAGAGTGGTAGTTTGATTGTTAAGAATACAGCTAGCAGCATTGCTCAATTAGCTGCTGACGTTGAAAATGCATCTAATGTTATTCATCAGCTTGAAAAAGATAGTGAGAATATAGGGACAATTCTCGATGTCATAAAAAACATTGCCGAACAAACTAACTTATTGGCACTTAATGCTGCAATTGAAGCGGCACGTGCGGGTGAGCAAGGTCGTGGTTTTGCTGTTGTGGCTGATGAGGTAAGAACGCTTGCAAGCCGAACGCAGGAATCAACGCAGGAAATCGAAGACATGATTATCAAGCTTCAAAGTGGTTCAAAAGATGCCGTTGAAGTTATGGAAAAAGGACTGATTCAGGCTAAAGCAGGTGAAGATCAAGCTAATAATGCTGCTGAGTCTTTAGAATCTATTACACGCGCTGTTACAACGATAAATGAAATGAATACGCATATTGCGAGTGCAGCAGAAGAACAAAGTGCAACTGCTGATGAAATGAATCGTAATATTATTAATATTAGCCAGATATCTGATCAGACGGCAAATGGTTCTGAACAAACAACAGCAGCTGCAAATGAGTTGGCAAAATTAGCTAGTGATCTTCAGCAACTTATTAGTCAGTTTAAAATAGGTTAAAACCATAATTGCTATTATGGTATTAGCTGGATTTTTTATTTAACGCTTACTTTCTAAACTTGCATCTAAATTTAAATCATCACAGAAAGTTATAAATTCATCACGTAATGAACGAATTGAACTATCTGCAGGAACACTGATAATCATGTTTAACGAAAACATCGGGGTACCCGTATGTGCGGCAGGGTATGTGTTGGTATCAATTTCTTCTATATTTAAATCACGGCTTGATAAGAAGTCTGAAATATTATGAACAATACCCGGGTGATCCATTGAAACGACAGTGATTTGGTACGGTAGCCTTTTTTGATTTGATTCTTGGGGCTGAGTCTCTTTTGCAATTAAGGTTAAGTTTAATTTTTCACCCGTTGCTTCAAGTTTAGATATTATATTATCAATGCATTCCTGGGTTCCTGTTACCAGCAGCATCATGGCAAACTCACCACCTAATACCGTCATCCGACTTTCAGTGATATTTCCGCCTTGATCAAGAATTGCTTTTGAAAGTTCATTTACGATACCAGGTTTATCGTTGCCTAATGCAGAGATTACTAAGTTTTTTGACATGGTTAATACCTATACTTGGATATACTATGTCTATAATAGATAAGAAAGTAGTTAGAATCTATAAGTTTATTATTAATTTGAAGGTGTAAATGGAATATACGATAGTCATTTATGGCGTGATATTTTGTCTTGCCTGGTGGTATATGTATGGCGTGATTTTTAAAACCATATTTACCCTGAAAGAGTTAGGCAATATTGATATTGTTGAACCAGATATATGGCCAAGGTTGAATATTGTTATCGCCGCTTGTAATGAAGAAGAGGGCATTGAAGAGGCTATTAAAAGTTTACTGTTACAAGATTATCCGAATTTAAAAATTGTATTAGTTAATGACAGGTCAACGGACAATACAGGTGACATTGTCGATAATCTTGCGGTAGATGAAAGAATTAAATCAATTCATATAAAAGAGTTACCTGAAAACTGGTTGGGTAAAGTGCATGCACAATCTGTTGCGCTTAATGAAGTTGATGGTGAATGGGTCTTATTCACAGATGCTGACATACATTTTAAACCGGGTGCGCTAAAAAAAGCCGTTGCTTATGTCTTACATAAAGATGCCGATCACCTTGCCTTGTTACCCGCGGTTATCACTTCGAGTTACTGGTTAGAAGTTATTATTCGTACCTTTGGCTTAATGTTTTTATATACCACTCGTGTGCATGAATTAGAAAAAGCAGATACTCAGGCCTTTATTGGAGTGGGGGCGTTTAACCTGGTTAAAAAATCTATTCTTGATAAATCTAAAGGTATTAAATGGCTGCGTATGGAAGTGGCTGATGATGTCGGGATGGGATTACTCATTAAACGTGCTGGCGGAAAAAGTGCATTTGCTATGGCGCAGAAGTTATTGTCCGTTTCCTGGTATCCATCAATTCCGGCAATGTTTGTAGGATTGGAAAAAAATCTTTTTGGTGCGGGAGCACATTATCAAATAACGCGATTATTAGTACTGGTAGGTTTACTTTGGTTATTTGTTTTTGCTCCTTTTGTTGTCTTGGCTGTGTCTACACCAGTATGGTTGGATATATTGGCCTTGCTGACATTGTTGTGGATACCCGTAATGATGCTGACATTAAAAGTCAGTTCAGGTAAAGGAATGAGCGTCGGCTTATTTATACCTATTGGTCAGATTATTATTTCTTTTATGATGTTATGGTCCGGGATGATGTGTGTATTACGTGGTGGAATCATATGGCGTGGAACTTTATATACTAATAAGCAACTAAAGAAATATCAGAAAATTAAATTTTAATAGAGGCGGGTGTAGCGTGGAAAAGCAGATAGATATTTTTGGAAAAAAAGTGACTGTTTCATTAAGCAGCATGGCTATTAAAGCATTGTCTTCTCGTGACAAGCCTCTTATCGCGGAGATGGAATTGTACTTCAGTTGTTTAATTCGCAAACAAGTCCGTTTTAAAGAAAAGGCAGATGGAAACCTGGTCGATGTCGTTGATCAACTCTCTGTACGATTTCGCCCTGTTATGACAAAAAGCTGTGGTATTGATTACGAAGGGGATGAGCCACCACTGGAAGATTTTCCTATCGAAAAACCTGAAGCCTTTGTTCCGCACTGGTTAAAAATTGATTTCAAAAAAGATAAGTGGATTGGTGAATTTGGTTTTTGATTTTACATGTTTACTCTAAGTTAATATTGCACCGCCAGGATGCCAAGGGCGCCAGATATTATTAAGCTATGTAGGTTGGTTCAAGGAACAAGGTGACGGAACCAACAAAAAATGATGGATCCGTCACCTTGTGACTTGATCCATCCTACCCGTATAAGTGCTTATTTCAGATAAAACATGGTCTTAAATCTGGTAAACTTCCGCCATGCTCAAGTTTACTGATTTATCTCTACGCCGCGGTCCTCGCGAGTTGCTCCATGACGTTAATTTAACCATTCATAATGGTCAAAAGGTCGGTATTACTGGCAGTAATGGTGTTGGGAAATCAAGTGTATTTGCCTTAATACTCGGTCATCTGCATGCTGATGCGGGGGATATCTCGATACCCAAAAACCTGATTATTGCCCATGTAGCACAAGAAACACCTGCGCTGGATAGCACGGCACTGGAATATGTACTGGATGGGGATGTTCAGTTACGCAAACTTGAACAAGACATTAAAAAAGCGGAAGAGAATAATCAAGGTGAGGAATTAGCCCATCTTTACTCCGATATGGAAGCGATTGATGGCTATACTGCAAATAGCCGTGCTGCCACTTTATTAAGTGGTTTGGGTTTTTCAACCGAACAGGAACATTCTGCGGTTAAGCAGTTTTCCGGTGGTTGGCGTATGCGACTGAATCTTGCGCAAGCATTAATGTGTCGTTCAGATATTCTTTTGCTTGATGAGCCAACGAATCACCTGGATTTGGATGCTGTTATTTGGCTGGAAACATGGCTTAAAAATTATAAAGGTACGTTGTTATTAATTTC
Source organism: Gammaproteobacteria bacterium (assembly GCA_030593785.1). Taxonomy (GTDB): domain Bacteria; phylum Pseudomonadota; class Gammaproteobacteria; order UBA6429; family Thiohalophilaceae; genus JAGLTQ01. Next base: position 6,141 of record JAUVGM010000086.1, read on the forward strand.
TCATGACCGGGATTTTCTTGATAACGTTGCCGATCAAATTGCGCACATTGAACATCAAACTATCACACTATACAGCGGGAATTATTCTGCATTTGAAGTTCGTCGCGCAGAATATTTAGCCACACAACAGTCTGCATATGAGAAACAACAGCGTGAAGTACAACACATGCAAAAGTTTGTGGAACGCTTTAAGGCAAAAGCAACTAAAGCCAAACAAGCTCAAAGCAGAGTGAAAGCGCTGGAACGTATGGAATTGATTGCGCCTGCACATGTCGATTCACCGTTTAACTTTAGTTTCAGGCAAGCTGATAAAATGCCTAATCCACTGGTTACATTAGTTAATGCAGCGATTGGCTACAATGAGCAACCACTTTTATCAAAAGTTAAATTAACCATTCATCCAGGAGATCGTATTGGGTTGCTTGGTCATAATGGTGCAGGTAAATCGACTTTAATTAAATTATTGTCGGGTGAACTTAAAGTTTTAGCTGGTGAGCATATACCAGCTAAAGAATTGAATATTGGATACTTTGCTCAACACCAGCTGGAACAACTTGATTTAGAAGCCAGTCCTTTATTACATTTGCAGCGTATTGATCCCAAAGCAACAGAAAGTGATTTACGTAAGTACCTGGGTGGTTTTGCTTTTAATAATGATATGGCTATGGATCCTGTTGCCCCATTATCAGGTGGTGAAAAGGCGCGCCTGGTATTAGCGTTGGTTGTGTATCAAAAGCCAAACTTGTTATTACTTAATGAACCCACTAACCATCTTGATTTGGAAATGCGTCATGCATTAACCGTTGCGATGCAAGAGTTTGAAGGTGCGATGATTATTGTTTCGCATGATCGGCATTTGCTCCGAACCGTTACAGATAACTTATTTTTGGTTGCAAATGGGCGTGTTGCAGAATTTGATGGTAGTTTAGAGGATTATCGAGATTGGTTAAGTCAACAGGCTAAATCAGCCGTGGCTTCAACAGGTAATAACGCAGGTGATAAATTAGATAGTAGTAATGATGGGCAGAACAAAAAACAACAAAGACAACAATCGGCTGAAAAAAGAAAACGTCTAAAACCACTGCAAAATAAATTAAAGAAACTTGAAAAAGAAATGGAAGCGTTAACGTTAAGTAAAGAATCTCTGGAAGAGAAACTGGCAGATAATGATATTTATAGTAGTGATAATAAAGAGGATTTAAAATCATTATTAGAAGAACAAGGGCAAGTTGATAATAATTTACAGCAGGTTGAAATGGACTGGTTAGAAGTGAGTGAAGAACTCGAAAGTGCTAGTGCATAATATAAATAGATTTAAAATTAACAGGAAAGACTTATGGCTATACAAATAGATGATCCGAAAAATAAAATCAATCAAAAAAGTTTTGCGCTTTTTGCTTTAGGTTTTCGTCCATTTTTCCTTTTTGCGGCTTTCTCAGCGTTCTCTCTTATTGCCTTATGGCTTTTTGAATTATCAGGGAAAATAACAATTTCAGGATATTACACACCAACAGGTTGGCATGCTCATGAAATGTTATTTGGCTATACTGTTGCGGTCATTGCTGGGTTTTTATTAACTGCTGCCGGTAACTGGACCGGAATGAAAATGATAAACGGTAAACAACTCGCTTTATTATCCGTTGTCTTTTTGTTAGGTCGGTTAGCTCCTTTTATACCTGAACTTCCTTATTGGCTTATTGCTGCGCTTGATCTTTCTTTTTTACCGTTAGTGGCTCTTTTAATCGCCATACCCGTTATTAAAGTAAAGCAATGGTCTAATTTTGTTTTTGTTCCTCTTATACTTTCTATGGCAGCGGCAAACTTGATGGTTCATTTAAGTGCGTTGCATATTATTGAGAGTTCAATTGTTACCGGAAGCCGGGTAATGATTTATTTAGTTATCTTATTAATAGTTATTATGGGGGGCAGAGTAATCCCTTTCTTTACTGAACGCGGAGTGGTCGGAGTAACAACTAAAAAATGGATCTGGATAGAACGTTTTTCATCTCTTAGTGTGATCTTGATTGTGTTAGGAGAAGTCTTTTTTACGGATAGTGTAGCAATTGGTTACATTGCGATGTTTGCCGCTGTCACTAATTTCATTCGCGTTGCTGGTTGG
>JAUVGM010000088.1 GCA_030593785.1 Gammaproteobacteria bacterium
ATGTTGAAGGTTTATTAGCAGAAATAGGTTTATTGGCTGAAGATGCAAGTCTTTATGATGTATCAAATATTAACTTGTTACATCATGTCAATGCGGCTTTAAGAGCGCATGTCTTATATCAAATCGATGTGGATTACATTATTGCTGATAATGAAATCGTTATTGTTGATGAATTTACTGGTCGTACTATGCTCGGGCGTCGCTGGTCCGATGGTTTACATCAAGCCGTTGAAGCAAAAGAAGGTGTGACGATTCAACAGGAAAACCAAACTCTGGCAGCCATTACTTTCCAGAATTATTTCCGTTTGTATGAAAAACTATCCGGTATGACGGGTACTGCAGATACTGAAGCGTATGAGTTCCAGCAAATTTATGGTTTAGAGGTAGTCGTTATTCCAACTCATCGTACTATGGTGCGGGATGATAGGATTGATCAGGTCTTCCTGACAATGCATGAGAAGTACAATGCCATTATTGAAGATATTATGGATTGTAAAAAACGTGGTCAGCCAGTATTGGTTGGTACATCGTCCATTGAAGTTTCAGAATATCTTGCGGGTTTATTGAAAAAAGCGAAAATTAAACATGAAGTTTTAAATGCTAAACAACATGAGCGTGAAGCAGAAATTGTCGCACAAGCGGGGCAGCCTGAAGCAATAACAATAGCGACCAACATGGCAGGTCGTGGTACAGATATTGTACTGGGCGGTAACTTTGATGCCGAGATTGCTGCTTTAGGAAACCCGGATGAAGCAACCATTGCTAAACATAAAGTTGCATGGCAAGAACGTCATAATCAGGTTGTTGAGGCAGGTGGATTACATATTGTCGGCACAGAGAGAAATGAATCGCGTCGTGTAGATAATCAATTAAGAGGGCGTGCAGGTCGTCAGGGTGACAAAGGTTCTTCACATTTTTATTTGTCCTTAGAAGATAATTTAATGCGTATTTTTGCTTCTGAACGTGTTGCTGGATTGATGCAACGTTTAGGCATGGAAGAAGGTGAAGCAATAGAGCATCCATGGGTAAGTAAAGCCATTGAAAATGCGCAACGCAAGGTAGAAGGCCATAACTTTGATATGCGTAAGCAATTACTTGAATATGATGATGTTGCTAACGATCAACGTAAAGTTATATATACACAGCGTAATGAACTTATGATGCTGGATGATATATCCGACAGTATTGAGGCAATCCGTTTTGATGTTGTTAACGATATTATTAATGCTTATGTACCACCTCAAAGTATTGAGGAGCAATGGGATCTACCTGGTCTTGAAGAAGCGATTGAAGGAGACTTTGGTGTCGAGTGTGAAGTCCGTACCTGGTTGAAAGAAGATTCATCCTTACATGAAGAACCCTTACGTGAAAAAATTCTTGATAGAATTGACGAATCTTACAAAGATAAAGAAAAAGAATTTGGCACTGAGATGATACGCCAGATTGAAAAACATGTGATGTTACAAGTGCTTGATACACAATGGAAAGAGCATTTGGCAATGATGGATCAACTTCGTCAAGGTATTCATTTACGCGGTTATGCACAGAAAAATCCGAAACAGGAATACAAGCGTGAATCATTTGAAATGTTTACAGAAATGCTGGAACGCATTAAACATGAAGTTGTTACAGTATTAAATCGAGTTCAGGTTCGAAATGATGAAGAGCTGGAAGCAATAGATGCACAACGACGACAAAGTAGTGGTGATATTGAATATCAACATGAAGATGCTTCAGCCATGAGTGGTGGGGATGCAAGCGAAACTGAAGAAGAGCATACACCTTTCGTTCGAGATGGAAAAAAAGTAGGACGAAACGAACCTTGCCCATGTGGTTCAGGAAAAAAATATAAACAGTGTCACGGTAAACTTAGCTAATCGTGATGCTCTGATTAGTTAATCAGATTACGAAAGGTTAGGTGAACAAAATGGCAACAGAAAAAAATATTGAATTTGAACAATTTCCAGTTGCGGGCATACGGTTAGGTATTGCCTGCGCTGGAATTAAAAAAGAAAATCACAAAGATCTTGTTCTTTTTGAGCTCGCCGAAGGAACGCAGACAGCTGCAGTCTTTACGCAGAATGCATTTTGTGCCGCGCCAGTTACTATATCTAAAAAACATCTATTAGAATCTACTCCTAAGTATTTGCTCATCAATACGGGTAACGCGAATGCAGGTACGGGTGAACAGGGACTTACTGATTCGTTGGCCTGTTGCGAATTTGTGGCCAGCGTTACCAATGTAAAAGTTTCAGAAGTACTTCCATTTTCAACAGGTGTGATTGGCGAATACTTACCTATGAATAAGTTTCTACCTGCAATCAAAGCCGCGTATGAAAATTTATCAGAATATAATTGGGAGAATGCTGCGAGTGGAATTTTAACAACCGATACAGTTGCTAAAGCCTACACACGGTCAGTTACGATTCATAATAAGAATATTACTGTCAGCGGCATTGCTAAGGGCTCAGGTATGATTCGGCCTGATATGGCTACTATGCTGGCATACATTGCAACAGATGCAAAAATTCATAAATCAGTATTACAGAATTGCTTACTTGAAGCAGTGAATAATTCCTTTAATCGGATCACTGTTGATGGTGATACCTCTACAAATGATTCTGCCATTTTAATGGCAACGGGCCAGTCTGGTATTGAGTTAAAAGAAAATTCTGCTGAGCTTGTTATGTTTCAGAAAGCATTGACGGATATATGTGAAGAATTAGCAAAGGAAATGATTCGTGATGGTGAAGGAGCAACTAAACTTATCACTTTAGCTGTTACTGGTTGTAGTAGTGAAAAGGAAGCGAAAGATGTTGCTTATACCGTTGCACATTCACCGTTAGTAAAAACGGCTTTCTTTGCCAGTGATCCAAACTGGGGTCGGATTTTGGCTGCTGTTGGACGTGCTGGAGTGGAAGACTTCGACCTTTCTAAAGTGAATATTGCGCTCGATGATGTCAATATTGTTCGCAATGGTGAAAAATCCTCAGATTACACTGAAGAAAGAGGGCAGGCAGTTATGGATAAAAGTGATATCACCATTTATATTGATTTAGGTCGGGGCGATAAAGATATTAAAGTATGGACATGTGATTTTTCATATGACTATGTACGGATTAATGCTGAATACCGGACTTAGCTTTTTTTCGTAACATAGTAAACGTTGACTAAATCACCTTAAATTTAATCACCAGAATAATTCAAATTATGTCATCAAAACATATTGTTCATGTTGCGGTTGCCGTTATTAAAAACCAGCATGAACAATTTCTCATTGCAAAGCGTTCTGAAAATGCTCATCAAGGAGGTTTATGGGAGTTTCCAGGTGGGAAGCTTGAGGATGATGAATCGGTTTTAGAAGCCTTAAAACGAGAGTTATTTGAAGAACTTGGCATAACATTAATTCAGGCTACTCCTCTTATACAAATACCGTATGATTATGGTGATAAATCAGTGTTATTAGATGTATGGTGCGTCGATGAATTTACAGGAAGTGCTTTTGGTAAAGAAGGACAAGAAATTTTATGGGTAAATGAAAGTGATTTTTCTACATATGATTTTCCTGCTGCAAATATGCCTATCATTACAGCAATTCAGTTACCTGATAAATATATGATTACGGGTGATTTTAAAACTGAAAAAGAATTGTTATTAAAAATTCAATCTGGCTTGGATAAAAACATTAAACTTATTCAGTTCCGTGCATACGATTTACCAGAAGACGTTTATTTTAATTATGCTAAAAAAATCCATATTTTGTGTAAAAAGGAAAGTGCACAGTTAATATTGAATACCTCGGTTAAAAAATATAAAAAACATAAAGCTTATGATTTTAGCAACGGTTTACATTTGAATTCTAAAGAAATGAAATCATTTTCATCAGTAGAATGGAATGAAGATATCTTGATTTCCACATCAACGCATAATTATGAAGAATTGTTACTGGCTAAAAAAATGTATATTGATTTTGTTTTATTGTCTCCGGTGAATAAAACAGATTCACATCCAAATTCAATTACATTAGGTTGGGAAAAGTTCAAGCAGTTAACTGAAAAAGCAACTATTCCTGTATATGCGTTAGGTGGCATGACAACAAATGATATTAAAAATGCAAAAATTAATGGTGCTCAGGGTATTGCTGCTATTGGTGAGTTTTGGAATGTTTAAATATGATATCTAAAAATAAAATAATGGTAATACTCTTCTTTTCGTTAATTATATTGATAATAGTCACACAAAATTTAAGATGGAAAGAAACAGATAGAGAACTAACAGTCGTTAAAATATTATCTGAGAATTGTAAGCCTCAAAAAAAAGTATGTAATGTAGAGCTTAGCGGCTTAAACATTAGGATATTATTTGATGAGGATGTTTTTTATTTAAAACCATTTAATGTCACTGTATGGACTGAAGGTAATGCTGCAGTTAAATCAGTTCATATTGATTTTAAGATGAAAAATATGAATATGGGTGTAAATCGATTTTTATTAACTGAAGTAGGTAATAAAAAACAGAGTTGGCAGGGAAAAGCACTATTACCCATTTGTGTTACTGGACGTGCAGATTGGTTTTCGGAGTTAGAAATCGTTATAGGTAAGAAAAAGTATATACTCACCTTTCCTTTAATAGTGAAACAAGCAACTAGTTAGAATTTATAAGTTTCATCATCTGATAAGAAATGAAGCTCTTCGGTAGAAGGTAATGGTTCTGCTGGTATTGCATGTTTTTCACTTGCCCATTCACCTAAATCAATCAAGCGACAACGATCGCTACAAAAAGGTCTAAACTTTGACTTTTCTGACCATTCGACTTGTTTTTGACATGTTGGGCATTTGACTACTTTACTCATAAAGCACAACAAGTAAGTTGAAAGTTAAGATCATCTGAAGACTGTATAGGACGTTTGCCATCTTGTTGCAGCATAAAGCGAATTGAAAAACGTTGTTTACCTGCGCTAATTTCAGGGAAATATTCTGAATCGTTATTCAAGCCTACCCGAATAAGCTGTACAGGAGCATTACTATCAATATTTTGTTGGTAAAAACCTTTTTCAGCCGTCACGTTTTTTGGTGAACTGCTTTCGCGAGTGATATCTAAAATTAAACTAATTGGATGAGATATAATTTCCAGTTTTTCTAACCAGTCTTCCAATTTTTCGATACGGTATTCAGGTGGTTGCTGTAACCAGTAGTGTAAATAAGGGATATCAAAATCGCATGTTCCACCAATGATACTACTGCGCTGTCTTAAGCTATTTAATAATTCATGCTCACGAATATTTTGTCCTAACTGACCTTCAAAATTAAGTATATTTTGCTGAGATGTTTCAATCTGTTTAAGAATATTATTAAGTTGTTCTTTGTCAACGCCAGGTAGATCTGATAATGCAGATAGTGTTTTTTCCTGTCGCTCCAGTTCTTTTAATAATTCTGTTTTGAGATCATTGCGAGTTAAAATATCAAGAATAGAGGTAATACTAGTCAAGGTCGATCGACTATCCCAAATTGAATAACCTCGTAATGTATAGGCTGCTTGCTTAAATAAATGTTCAAGACGAAGAAAACTACGCATTCTTTCATTTAAAGGCTGTTCGTAAAATATCGTGTCGCTCATAATTATATCTGTGTATTAATAATAAAGTGATTTTGAGCGAGTTAATGAAAATTAGCAACTATTTGATCTATAATGATGTGTTTAGCTTGCGAGTTCAAGATATTTTTTGTGTAGTTGGTTAACTTTGTTATGTAGAGAATCTAAATTATCTGTATTTAAAATAATATCATCTGCCGCATCAATTCGAACTTGACGTGAAACCTGGGTTTTCATTATTTCATTTATCTGTAGAGCACTACTATTATCACGTTTTATAGTGCGTTTTATTTGAAGTTCTTCTTCTACGTCAACCACGAGAATTCGATCAAATACAATTGGTTTGTTCCTGGTTATATTTTCCAAAAGAAGAGGGACGACAACAATGCAGTAAGGCAACATCTTTTGTGTTAATAATGAAACTTGAGATTTAACTTCAGTCCAAATAAGCGGATGGAGAATATTTTCAAGTTGTAAACGTTTTTTTTCAGAGGCAAATATAAGTTCGCGCAAAATTTGTCGATCTATATTTTTGTTTTTATCTACTATATCTTCACCAAATGTTTTAATGATTTCAATATATCCTGGTTTTCCTTGTTCGACTATTTTCCTGGCAATAATATCGGTATCAATAATGGGAATATTTTTAGATTTGAATAGTTCTGAAACAGTGGTTTTTCCACTACCAATTCCACCTGTTAAAGCAATAACTAGCATACTTGAATCTATAAACTTATAGTCATTGCGAAGGAACAAGGTGACTGCGGCAATCTCATGCTGGATAGCACTTTTCTTGAGATTGCTTCGCTATGCTCGCAATGACAGGGATAGATGTATTTAAATATCATGTATAAATCTTCATGTAGAAAGTATTCTCCTGGCTAGTTAACTAATCCAGTTTAAGTAGGTTTGATTGATTTCATTACCCCAGAGTAAGGCAATCCAACCGGCAATGGCCAGGTAGGGACCAAATGGAATAGGAATTTCACGTTGATGTTTTTTAAATAAAATAAGTGAGATACCTATTATTGAACCAACGAGAGAAGACAGAATGATGATAAGAGGCAAATATTGCCAACCCATCCATGCACCAAGTAAGGCAAGTAACTTAAAATCACCAAACCCCATTCCTTCTTTTTTAGTGATGAGTTTAAATAATTGATAAACACTCCATAGTGAGAGGTATCCAGCTGCTGCTCCAATTATGGCAGATTCAATATCTGTAAAAGTGTTATTTAGGTTAAGAATTAAACCTAACCATAAAAAGGGTAATACAATTTGATCGGGTAAATATTGAGTATCGTAATCAATCATTGCAAGTGATATTAGCGCCCAGGAAAGTAATATTGCAGAGAAGCCCGCAAGTGAAAAGCCAAACTGCCAGGCACACAATGCCGCCATACTTGCACTGAGTAATTCAATAAAAGGATAACGAAAAGAAATTGGAGTTTTGCAGTTGGAGCATTTTGCTTTAAGCAGAATATAACTGATGACAGGAATATTTTCCCAAGCTCGAATTTGATGACCACAACTTGGGCATGTTGAATCAGGTTTAACCAGGTTAAAGGGTTCTTCAGGTTCTTTACTGATATCAAGCTGGATTTTAGCATTGTAATTTTCTTCTAGATAATTACAACAGTCTTTACGCCATTCCCGTTTAAATATAACGGGCAAGCGATAAATAACTACATTAAGAAAACTGCCAACAAGCAAACCAAGAACAAAAATGGTAGAAACAAAAAATGTAATATCTTGTTTGAGAAGTTCTATAAGCATTTGAATTTGTCATTACTTGAAATTGATACACGGATAGTGAGAAGCCAGAGAACAGGGCAAAAGCTGACGAAAAAGCGGAGCTTACAATAAGTAAGTGAGCATTTTGAGGAAGCTTTTCGCTGTGCCCAACATTTAAAAATATTATGTAGGGTAAACGCTGTAATCTGGTTTCGCAGCATTCGTGTGGTGTTAGCCTACTACTTTGCCCATCTGGAAGATAGGTAGATACATCGCAATAACCAGACCACCAATTACAACACCAAGGAAAGCCATGATTATAGGTTCTAATAAAGCCGTCATATTGTCTACAGCATCATCAACTTCTTGCTCATAAAAATCAGCCACTTTAGATAGCATGGTATCGACTGACCCTGCTTCTTCACCAATAGCGGTCATTTGTACTACCATGTGGGGAAATAAATTAGTTTGTTTCATGGCTACATTAATTTGAGTACCTGTTGATACCTCGTCACGCATTTTAACAACAGCTTCCCGATATACAATATTACCTACAGCACCTGATACCGAGTCCATTGCTTCAACAAGAGGAACACCTGCTGCAAACATGGTTGATAAAGTTCGGGCATAACGTGCGATAGCTGCTTTATGTAAAATTGAGCCAATGACAGGGGCTTTAAGTAGAGTTCTATCTAAAAATATATTAAAGGCATTTGAACGTTTTTTTGCTTCAAGTCCTGATTTTATTACGATAAATATTCCACCAAACAATGCCCACCACCATTCTTGCATCCATTCTGACATAGCAACCACAAATTTTGTCATTGCAGGTAGGTCAGCACCAAAACCAGAGAAT
>JAUVGM010000298.1 GCA_030593785.1 Gammaproteobacteria bacterium
TGAAGGTGAGCATGCAACAGTTGCATTAAATGCAGGTGGAGCAGAACTACCTTCGCCAGTTAAACAATTTATGGCATTAATATCTAAGATCATGACTAAATCTGTTTATCGCATTTAGTTTGATAGAGGTACTTTTCTTCGTAAAATAATGTAGGTTGGATCAAGCGTAGCGGATCCAACAATGTACTTTGTGACCCTGGTGGTTAAACCTTTGTTGGGTTCGTCTCTTTGCTCCTTAACCCAACCTACAACTCAACACTTTAATCTTTTTTAAACACTGATTGATGTGCATTTTCCCAGGCTGACAAGCCAAAACCACGAACGACGGTTAATGGTAAAGCTATAGAACCGGATGACAGTAAAGTGTCGTGGAATGTTTTTAGATTAAAATCATCTTTTTTCTTTTGCTCTTCTTTTAGGCTATTTATTAAAGCCCAGCCTGTTGCATACCCCATGGGTACACCCGGTGCGTGGGTATACCAGGTTAAATCTCCCATTGCCTGACCTTTACTGAAACCTAATTTTTCTTGCATCAGGTTTGCCGCATCATCCAGGCTTAAACCACGAGTGTGTATGCCTACATCAATCATGATTCTTAAAGCTCGCCATAAACGATCTTTTAATAATACAAACTTTGATTCAGGTTCAGTTATAAAACCTAATTCATGCATAAGTTGTTCACAATACAACGCCCAGCCTTCATAAAGCGTTGCCGAAGTATTTAATAAACGAGGTAATGAACTTGAAGTCGGTTTTGTATTCGCCTTGACGAATTGCAGATGATGTCCCGGCCATGCTTCATGTACACAGGTGTGTTTTAAGCTAATCGTATTATGCTCACCTAACTCATCTTCATTTTTTGCCGGAGTGACATAATAATACCCCTGTTGATTTACATCTGCAGGCGATGGCTCGTAATAAGCAGCAAAAGGGATTTGGTGTTGTAAAAAACCCGGTGTTTCAACAACTTTCAGGTGTTCTTTTGCTGGCATACTAACGATGTCATTTTCTTCAACAAACTTTCTTGCCGCTAACATTTGTTTACGATATTCATCCAGTACGTTTTCTTTTTTAGGACGTTGTTGTTGAATCTTTTTCATCAAGCCTTCAACATCATCGTTACCTTGTAACTCTTGTGTGACTTCCTTTAATTCTTTTTCAGTTTCATTAAATAATACTTCGCCAAAATTATATAGTTCATCGGCATTTATATTTAAAAAATGTCTTTCTTGCAAAATAAGATCAAAGTAATGTCGGCCACATGCAAAATCACCTTTTGCCTTTTGCGCCAGGTTATTTTTTAAATATGAGGCAAAATCATCTAAGGCATGGGCAGCTTGTTCTAACTCTTCGCTAACACGATAATTATTAATTTCCGGATGTTGCTTTAACTCATGAAAAAATTCTGAACCACCTTCAGCTTCAGCAACGGCTGATTCTAACCATATTAATGGTATTTTCTCCGGTTCCATATCTAACCAACTACGTGCACCGCGTAAGTGAGCCGGTATTGCCGTTAAACGTTCTCGAAAAGCTTCTTTTTTATTTTCTACATCACGAACAGTTAATTGATAAATCGCATGTACAGGTAAGAAACGAGCCGGATCACAAAGTCGCCAGTCACGAGAAGCACGTGCTTCAAGTTGAAGTACGGCTGCACTGCGCATAAGTTGCAAATCTATTTGCTGATCCTGACTTAATGATTTTGTATCTAGCTCATCAAGGCTTGAAATAAGTTTTTCATTTAACACTTTCAGTGCATTCAGTTCATCGTCACCATAAGGTTTTAATAAATTTGCATAACCTGCTACACCAACATCAACGGCAACCTCAGGATGAAAACGAAACCAGGTACGATAATAACGATCAATAATTGTTGTTAGTTTTGCCATTCGATTTATTTCTTCTTATTTATAATTCTGGATTCCCGCTAGAGGCGCGCGGGAATGACGTTGTTGTTTATAATGTGATTATTTCATAATCGTGTGTAATTTCTACCGATTTACCCAACATAATCGATGCTGAACAATACTTCTCGGCAGATAACTCGACTGCGCGTTTAACATGCTTATCGCTTAGCCCTTTCCCGGTAACAATAAAATGCACATGAATTTTCGTAAACACTTTTGGATCTGTTTCTGCTCTTTCTGCTTCAAGTTCAGCAACACAATCATCCACTGTTTGGCGTGATTTTTTCAATATATGCATAACATCAAATGCGGTGCAGCCGCCCATGCCAAGTAATAACATTTCCATGGGACGCACACCCAAATTACGACCACCATGTTCCTCCGGCCCATCCATAACAACAGAATGGCCACTGCCTGATTCACCAATATACATCGCACCTTGTACCCATTTAATGCGTGCTTTCATGCTATTTTTTCTCCTAAACTGTAGATCAATACCCAGTGTATTTTTTGACTTAACTCTATCCGCGCAGTAAGCTGATGCACGTCTAATAGGACGATTAACCGCAATATCGGTAATAATTAAGAAATCAATTCACGGATGGATGATATACCAAAATGCGAAAACTTACTTTAGCAATGGATAGGGATTAATATGCGTCAAACGCCTTCTGAAATGACCGGCATCCAATCACTGGATAAATTTCTGGAACACTGCCATAAACGGCACTATCCAGCTAAAAGCACCATTATTTTTGCCGATGATAAACCGGATGTACTGTATTTTATACTCGATGGCTCAGTTACGGTGCTAATCGAAGACAGTGATGGCCGAGAGATTGTGCTGGCGTACCTTAATAAGGGCGATTTCTTTGGTGAAATGGGCCTGTTTGATGAACAACACAGCCGCAGTGCCTGGGTACGTGCCCGTACCAGCTGCGAAGTTGCTGAAATTAGCTATACCAAATTCCGCCAGGTAGCCCAGGAACATCCTGATATCGTCTTTGCCATGGCATCACAAATGGCTGCCCGATTACGCGTCACAAGTCGAAAAGTAAGCGATCTTGCATTCATGGATGTAAGTGGTCGTGTTGCTCGAACATTGCTCGATTTATGTAAACAACCCGATGCGATGACCCATCCCGATGGCATGCAAATCAGAATTACTCGTCAGGAAATAGGTAAAATTGTGGGCTGCTCACGTGAAATGGTGGGACGCGTTCTAAAAAGCATGGAAGAACAAGAACTTATTTCAGTTAAAGGTAAAACAATTGTGGTGTTTGGGACGCGGTAAACTTTAAAACCCAACAGCATTAAATGTTGGGTTCACTACGCTTAACCCAACCTACAATTATTTAGTTAAAAGTTATATTTAGAGAGGTACCGGAGTCACACTAAAATCTAATCAAATTATATTTTTTCCACTTCACAGTAATACCAAAATCACTTGTCT
>JAUVGM010000221.1 GCA_030593785.1 Gammaproteobacteria bacterium
TTGTTCGCTATTGCGAAACAACTTTATCTGAAAATAAAAAACTTGCTGGTATAAAGCACCTTAATCGACTAGAGCAAGTTTTAGCCAGGAATGAATGGGACTCCGATGAGTTTCAGGAAGGTTTAATGTTAACAGCACAAGGTAAGGTTGTTGATGGCACCATGAGTAATATTTTTTCTATTCAAGATAATGAAATTTTTACTCCAAGTTTATCTTTATGTGGTGTTGCTGGTGTTATGAGACAAAGGGTTATTAATATAGCAAAAGATAAAGGCTTTGCTATATACGAAAAGGAATTCACTAAAAGCGAGCTAGAAATGGCAGACGAACTATTTTTAAGCAATAGTTTATTTGGTATATGGCCAGTAAGAAAAATTGCGAAAACTCAATTTACTAAAGTCGGTAATGTAACTAAACAGCTTCAAGAAGAGCTAAGTAAGCTAGGCAAATAATGAAAAAAATAATAATAGTTGGTGTTTTTGTTGGTCTTATTATATCTGGCTGGATTTGGTCTTCATATCAAAATGCTCTCGACACAACATTAAAAGTTGTAGCAGGTGATTTTGATTATTCGATCAAATCGGGCAGTTCACTTTCTGCCGTTATTTATGACTTAGCGAATAAAAAAATCATTAAACATCCTCGGTTTATACTTTGGTATGCGCGTTTAAATGGTCTATCAAATAAAATGAAAACAGGCGATTATCGTTTAACGAATAACATGACTACTCAAAATTTTCTTGATGATATTTTTAGTGGGAAAGTCATTCAGTATTCTTTAACGATCATTGAAGGTTGGTCATTCAAACAATTAATTGAAGAAATTAATAAGCATCCTCAAATAAAACATACTATTAATAAAATAGCGAAAGAAGAGGTCATGTCTAAATTGTCTCTGGCAGACATACATTATGAAGGACAATTTTTACCGGACACCTATCATTTCCCTAAAGAGCTTAGCGATATTGACTTTTTGAAGCGAGCCTATGATTCAATGCAAAAAGTATTAAAAGAGGAATGGGATAATCGTGCTGACGGTTTAAATTATAAGAATTCTTATGAAGCTTTAATTATGGCCTCAATAGTTGAAAAGGAAACGGGAAAAGCAAGCGAACGCCAGCAAATTTCTGGGGTTTTTATCAGGCGACTCAATAAACGTATGCGACTGCAAACAGATCCCACAGTTATTTATGGTATGGGAGATAAATATAAAGGTAATATACGTAAACGAGATTTACTAAAAGATACTCCATACAACACGTATCGGCGTCGAGGTCTCCCTCCTACACCAATCGCAATGCCAGGAAGAGATGCTATTCATGCTGCATTACACCCGGCAGAAGGTGATGCTTTATACTTTGTCGCTCGTGGTGATGGAAGTCACCAGTTTTCTGCTACATTAAAAGATCATAATAAAGCAGTTATAAAATATCAGTTAAAAGGACGAGTGCGATCGTTCTCATCTTATAAACATAAAAAATCAGATTAAAGATAATTAATATGAATAATGTAGTAACAAAGGGTCAGTTTATAACTGTTGAAGGCACGGAAGGTGTTGGTAAAAGCACTAACATGGCTTTTATTGAAGAGTGGCTAATAAAATCAGGAAAAGAGCTAATTGTTACACGTGAGCCAGGTGGGACTGAGTTAGGTGAAAAATTACGCGCTGTTTTACTAGATGCTAAAGAACAATCTATGTGTGATGACACAGAGTTACTTTTAATGTTCGCTGCAAGAGCACAACATTTACAAGAAGTGATACTCCCTGCATTAAATGCAGGAAAGTGGGTTTTATGTGATCGCTTTACGGACAGTACTTATGCTTATCAAGGTGGTGGCCGCGGTATTAAAATGTCTCGTATAGCTGAATTAGCGCAATGGGTGCAAGGAGATCTCAGACCTGATATGACCTTTGTACTCGATTTACCCATTGATATTGGTTTAGATAGAGCGGGAAAACGAAGTACTCCTGATAGATTTGAGCTAGAAAAACATGATTTCTTCAATAAAGTACGTGACACTTTCTTAGCACGTGCAGCAGCTCAACCTGCTCGTTATAGTGTTATTGATGCCTCACCATCAATTAGTGACGTGCAACAATCTATTCAAGCTGTTCTTGAAAAAATGGTTTAACGAATGTTTCCCTGGCAAATATCCAATTGGCAAAACCTGACTAAGAGCCAACAAAACAAACGTTTAGCACATGGGCTGTTATTTCACGGTGCTACTGGAATCGGTAAAAAGGCATTTGCAATTGAATTTGCACATTGGTTAATGTGTGAGCACCCTTTAGTTGATAAAGCCTGCGGTGAATGCAAATCTTGCCTGTTAATCAAAGCTGAGTCGAACCCGGATTTTATCAATATAAGCCCTGAAGAAGAGGGCAAGGCGATTAAAGTTGATCAGATACGTGAGTTAATCGAGAAAATCTCATTAACAAGCCATGGAGCAGGATACCGTGTAGTCATCATATCACCAGCAGATGCTTTAAATATCAATGCCAGTAACAGCTTATTAAAAACCCTGGAAGAACCTCCGGCTAATACTATTTTAATCCTTATTACAGATAAGCCCTCTAAATTAATGGCGACAATACGCAGCCGTACTCAGATGATTCGTTTTGAACTGCCTGATACTGAGCAGAGTATGTTATGGCTAAATGAGCAAAATATTGAGAAATCAGAATTAGTTTTAAAATTAAGTGCAGGAGCACCATTAGCAGCCGTTGCTATGTTTGAAGATGACGGCTTACAAATACGCGACAAACTCTTTGAAAACTGGCAAGAACTGGCAAAGGGAAATGCAGATGCTTTGGAAAGTGCCTCAATGTGGGTTAAAGATGGATTCAAGATTAAAGCTAATCTGCCGTTAAACTGGGTTAGTAGCTGGATATTAGATATGATCCGAATCTTACAAGGTGGCCATATTGATAGTATGGTTAATGTAGATTACGCTAAAACCTTGCAGAAATTAGCAGGACAGGTAGACTTGAAGTCAATGTATAACCTGTTAGATAGATTAAACGATACAATACGTTTAACAGATACGCCAGCCAACCAGCTGATGTTAATTGAAGGTCTTTTGTTACATTGGGCTGGATTAAAACGTACGTAAATACTAATAAAATAATCTTAGGATATTGATTATGGTAGGACCAGCAGGAAGACAAGGTATTCTGTCCCTGACAATTAAAGATAAGAGCGCGCTATATGCAGCTTATATGCCTTTCATAAAAAATGGCGGTCTTTTTATTCCAACGAATAAAACCTATGGCTTAGGTGATGAAGTTTTCATGCTTTTAACCTTAATGGAAGAAACGGAAAAACTCCCTGTTGCCGGTAAAATTGTTTGGGTAACACCCAAAGGTGCACAAGGTAACCGAGCAGCCGGAATTGGTGTTCAATTTAGTGATCAAGATGGCGGCGCGGCGCGGACTAAAATCGAAACGTATTTAGCTGGTGCGTTAAAATCAGATCGTCAAACACATACAATGTAATTGAAATACCAATAATAATTTTAAAGTCGGGCTCTTTAGCCCGATTTTTGTTTTAAATCTCATTCTACAAAACGTGTAGGTATTATGTAGGTCAGCCTTCAGGCTGACGCTGCGGTAAAAGACAACAATATTACTATTCGATAACTATAGTTGTTGATAAATACTCCGCGTCAGCCTGAAGGCTGACCTACAAAAAAATCAGGAAAAAATATGTTTTTAATAGATTCACATTGCCATCTCGATCGATTGGATTTAGAGCCTTACGACAATAAACTTTCTAATGCATTATCTTATGCTAATGAGCTTGGTGTAGGTCACATGTTATGTGTTTCCATTAACATGGAAAACTTTAAAGCAGTAATTGGTACAGCAAAAAAATATGATTTTATTTCAGCTTCTGTTGGTGTGCACCCTAATGAAACAGATGGTCATGATCCGAGCGTAGATGAACTTATTGCTCTCGCAAATGATGAGGATATTGTTGCTATAGGAGAAACCGGTTTAGATTATTTTCGTAGCGAAGGTGATTTAAAATGGCAACATGATCGTTTTCGTCGTCATATCACCGCCTCTAAAGAAACTAAAAAACCGCTCATCATTCATATGCGTGATGCGACAGAAGATACCTTACGCATACTAAAAGAAGAAAAGGCAGATGAAATAGGTGGTGTAATGCATTGCTTTGTTGAGGACTGGGAAACGGCACAAAAAGCACTGGACTTAAATTTTATTATTTCCTTTTCGGGAATTGTTACTTTTAATAGCGCAAAAGAATTACAAGAGGTCGCTAAAAAGGTACCGCAAGATAAAATGCTGGTAGAAACAGATTCGCCATATCTTGCGCCAGTTCCTTTCCGTGGAAAAAGTAATCAACCTGCTTATGTGGTTAACGTTGCAGAAAAAATTGCATCTTTACGTGAAATATCCATAGATGAAGTTGCACAACTTACAACAAAAAATTATTTTGATTTGTTTGGTGAGCTTAATTAAGTTGGTTTAACAAGTTATATTCCAGCTCGCGCTTTGCTTGGAAATAAGAGGGGATATTTATACTGCCAGGTATTTTATGACTCTGAACTAATCTTGTTGAATGGTTTT
>JAUVGM010000006.1 GCA_030593785.1 Gammaproteobacteria bacterium
GATGAACCAATCAGCACCACCACGGAAATAATGTAAATGAACGATAGCCTCATCGCCCTTGCCATCTTGCTCGTAAGTTTTGTGCATGGTGTTAAAAGTGTTAGATAGTTCTTCAATCTTTTCAAAGAAGAATTCTTTTTCTTCACCACGACAACCATCGCCCAATGCAGAAATTTGCGCAGGTGCGACGAACTTATGTAAAGTTTTGATATGTGGTAAGATTGCTTTGATATTTGACATTGTATTATTCCTGTTGTTTGTTGACTGAAATAATAATACCCCATTGCAGGGGTATTGTCAAGAACTTATTAATAATAAATGTAATCAAGTCCCATACTATCTTTACAGAAAAACGGATCAATTTCAACTTCTTCCATTTGTTCTTTCATTTCTTCCATTGCTGCTGGGCTTGCATCAGTAGTCACGCCTGTGGTTTCATTACCATACATGCCACGACCTGAATAATCATCGTACAAGTCGGCTTCATAGCCTTCCTCTTGTAAGAAGTCTTTTAGGTCTATTGCCGCATTTCTATCCATAATGTTTTACCTTTTGATTGTTGACAGTAGGGCTATTATTACATAGCCCTACACGGTTGTCAAGAAATAAAATTCAAATATGTTTTACAATCATTTATATAGTTAGCAAACATCGCATTGCAATCGTTTGATTCGAACTTATAATAACTGCTATAATTATCACTAAATTCAAAGTCTTTACATGCTTCTTTGAAGTCACCCGCTAACATGATTAAGAAGCGATCCATGATTTCTTTAATGATTCGCACATCATCGCCGCTTGGTTTGTTTTCTGCTACAATACGCGCCAATTCAACAATGGATTTTCTTGCACGGTCTAAATGGCACTCAGCGTTTAACATTTCAAAATCGTCATCGTATGGTAGACAGTAGCTAAATGATTCTGTATAATCCATACCATTTAGTTTACTAGGATCTTCCATGATTTCTTCAAACTTGGCTTCGCCTAAACCGATAACATGGTGAATCATATCGCCGAAACTATCATCGCCGCCGTAATCGCCACAATGTGTATCGTTTACGTGTTCAAATGTTTGGATGCAATCATATAGGTCATCGAAACGCTCAGAAACAAAATCACGTATAGTGTTACAACGGGTTTTTGTAAAGTTTTCTAACATGTACATTTTACCTTCTGTATAACCACGGTATTGTATGCTGCGTCCTGCCCAGTTAATTTCTTCGATATCTTTCCACATAATTATGTTCCTGTTGTTAGTTGACTATGGTAACAATAGCCCATTGCTGGGCTATTGTCAATAACTATTTAAACCATCATGTCGCTTAAATCAAATCTTTCGCCCTGCACGCCTTCTGCAACGTCCATTAGATGTTCAAGATAGTATTCAATCTGTGCACTGCTGTTCTCGTCTTCAAGCACTGCGCGGTTTAGTTGTTTTCTAACCGTATCGTCTGCGTTATCTATTAAGCATACTTCTGCAACACCACCTTGACCCATGTGTTCTATTGTACCGACCTTGACACCATCCAGTAATAGATCAGCACTAAATGCGACACCACGACTTGTATCAAAATATTTTATACTATTAGGCTTAACTGAAAAAGACATAACATGTTCCTGTTGTTAGTTGACTGTGGTAATTATTGCATAGCCCTATACGTTTGTCAACTAAAAGAATGTTTAAAAAGTTCTTGACAATTTCCAACCATTAGGCTATAATAATACCACGCCACCCCTGGGCGACTGATAAGTTATCCACAGGTTATCCACAGGCAAGATTGTGTTGACTTTAGGTTATCGTTTTGGTAAAGTGGGCGTTCGTATGTTGAATTTATTGTGGCCAAGAAAAAAGCCCTACACAATTAAATGTGCAGGGCTTTTTAGGGGTGCTGTAGACTAAGGGGCTTTTATAGCGTCAACAAACAAAGGCCGCCTACAGCGAGGTATTATTTTATAACTTTCAAAAGTGTCATACCGAACTTAACATATTCAGCGCGATAGCGTATGCCACGTTTCTGATTGTCAATACTTTGGAACTGTTCTTTTGCACATTCCCAATCAGCATCAACCACCATTACTGCATATAAACCTATTTCACGTCTAAAGAACTTAATCATTTCAACGGCAATGTTATCACTGCCTTCAAATAGTAATGTTTCGGTTCCGTCACTTTCTCCAATTCTCATTAACATAGTGTTACTATATCTTATAATACTATCATTGTCAAGTAGTATCATCACATGATCATCATAATGGTTTTTAACGTCATCACATGATCATCACAAGATGTTTATGGAAAGCCAGTGATACGATATGAATTCCCATCGCGATCCCTATTACGGGTTTGGAATTCTTACCGAATAAACGCAGTCCCAGTTACGTCTATTACTATCTAGCTAAAGCTATTAATGATAGTTGCTTTCTTTCGTCCGCAACCACTTAACCTTCCATAAACACCCTAAAAATATTCGACCCCTTATAAGTGCTCTTACAACTGATTACCATGCGCGTCATGTCGTTCGTTTGCAAGATCGGCGTGGGTATATGACGCCGATGTTTTACTTTTAACACGATGTTCCGTGTTCTTCTTATAAGCAGCCCGTGGCAGGACTCGAACCTGCGATAAAAAAAATAACGATAACGATTAGGGAATCGAAAGGACAACTACCCTACGTTGTTGCCTAACATCAAAGTTGTATTCAATGTTAATATTTTTTTTATAACTACCTGTCATGATAGCCACTATTACCGCCATAGCACCACGGGCATAAAATTTGTTCCTCCGCCTTTCGACCTTCGACGGTATTGCCGTAACTTTACTTCATAATTTCTTTTCCTTTCTTTGTTGACGTTGGAGCTATTATTACATAGCCCCAATCACTTGTCAAGTATTATTCGTAACTAATTGCACCTTCTTTTACTGTTACGACACCATCAACAACTTCGATTTTCCAGTTGTCGTCAGTTTCTTCACCATCAGCAAATATTTCACCGTTGATAGTATGACCTTGTAAAAAATCAAAATGTTCAGGGTCGTTCAATTTTGCTAAAGGATTTTTACCAATAAAGTGATCAATAATATATTGCATCCATTTATCAGCATAGTAAAACTTTTCATTACCATCCCATCCAATCACAGTGCCTTCTTCATTGGTTATCCATTGGCACCATAAGCTAGGCTGTGAAGCATCAGGACTATTGTAATCAATAACATCATTACCACCATCTCCACCAACATAATATGGACCGTAATCACGTTTCATTCGACGTGTATCAGCAAACGCGTTAATGTATCTGATTTCTAGTTCGTTTAATGGTGGTTCAATAGAAACACTACCATCGAAATCGGTTGTATATCCCATAGATATTTTTCCTTTTGTTTATTGACAAATATGTTATGAACCCATTGAAAAATGGTAAACTGGTACACCATCAACACTCGTTTCAGAATTGTAAACAGCTTCTAAAAATACATGATGAAAATCACCTACGGCATGAATCATTTTATCCGCACATACTGACACGTCTAACCATGTTGGATTTTCTAAAACTTCCGAAGTATATTCTTCACTATCTTCGTCACCCCAGAAATCACATACATCGGCATGAAGAATTACTTTACCTTCAATAGCAACTTCATTTAAGTTGTTGACTGGTAAACCATCAACAGTGTCGTAAGCTGAAAAAATAACACGCGGGTCTTCACCTAATGCACTAGCAATCCTGTTAGCATGGTTTTCCATGCACTTACCATATGAATCTAAATTTGGCATAACGTTTTACCTTTTGTTTATTGACTATGGGGGTATTATAGCACACACCTATTGTTTGTCAAGTATGTTTCGTTTAACATAGTAATTTATTTTACGCATCCTGTTACGTGTGATAACTTCCTGTTCACGGATACTATCACTAGAAGGTGCATACGCTTTACGAAATACCCATCGTGGCGCTAAATGTGCAATCCACATATTAAGTAAATGTAATGGCATATAAATTAATATTTTAAACATAGCATATCTCCTAAGTTTTAATAATTATAGCCTAACTAATATAGATTGTCAACAATATATTTCAGGCAAAAAAATACCTGCGAATGGGGTGCAGGTATTATGGGCAGCAGGTTTATTCGCCGCAAAAAATGTTCGAATCTGATGAGCGGGATTTGAACCCTGCGGTATCTGTACACAACACCTACTCCTCCCCGATAAAAGCGGGGTATGCTCCCACACGAGGGCGACTGCCGCCGTAACCTCGTTGTTACACTACCATCAAAATTGTTATAGGTTAGGACTTGAACCTAACATCTTAGACCGCGTTGGCAGTCCACGTGCTATCCACTTACACCACTATTTAAACTGTTTCTATGACTAGCCCCCAACCAATACGCCGCCATAACGAAAAACCTATTTAGTTTTTCTTAACCACCGACCACATTCTATATAACGTGGTCAAGTATTCTTTATTGCCAAGTACCTTCACCAGTAGGTTCCATATTTTCAAAGTAACCATCTTGTGCGAAGTCTGCTAACTCTTGCTGTTCAAGAAGGTAATCATTGTCAAAATCTTCTGACATTTCAAAATCTTCTGGTACATCGAATTCGTCTTCCATTGTATTCACCTTTTCCTTATTTCTTGTAACCTATTATACTACCTATTCTGGCAATGTCAAGTGTTTTAATCCTTAATTAATATAGTACCTTTCCATAAATAAATTTTAAAAGCACCTGAATAAAAAGTTTGCTCCCAGACACTATCGCGTTTAATTTCATAACACACTGTACGCTCACCATCTTTAGGTTGGTAGGTTCGCCATTCACCATCAATATTCTTAATGATGTTTTCAGCGGGTGAACCAGTTAGCTGCATAATCATTTTACCGTTTTCATCACGGACTGTATACGTTTCCATATTAAGCAACCCCTATACGTAAATTTTAGTGTCAGTAATTGTTTCAGTACCACTATTAATAGCTTTCTGAACTTCCGCAATCATTTTAGGAACACTGTCAAAGTCAAGCATTAAATCAGGCAATGGTGTACGTACCTGCATATTAGTAGTACACATAGCAATCCGTGACTTAGTACCAGACAAACTATAGTTGATTACTTGGTTGTCAGTAACCTTAACTAATAATGTATGTGGATTACCAAATGGATCATCCAATGAAAGTTTTGCAACAACTTGTGACATAACGTTTTACCTTTTGTTTATTGACTATGGGGGTATTATAGCACACCCATATTATTTGTCAACAATTTTACAGTTTATTAACAGCTGTAATTTTAGCCTTTTGTGTTCGTAAGTATTTCGCTTTTGCCTGCTTAGCGGTCTTACTTGACTGTGGTGATGGATTGAAAGTGTTTTCAACTTTTAAGTATGGTACAACAGGTTTGCCATCTTTCGTATCACGCACGGTATACACTTGGGGCATCTTACCACTGTTCTTATTGATAGTACGATGTGAGGCATATATTGTCGCCGCATACGAATCACCAATTGAAAATTCTACTTTTAATAGTTTGATTGCATCTTCACGTTTAACACTTGTTAAACCGTTCAGTTTTTTAAATGCGCGTTGTCGTACTGAGGTTGGATCTTTTAGTCGTGCCATGTTATTACTCCGTTATTAATTTAAACTTCTTCTATAAATTTCGGCAAAATAGGTTAATTGTTCAATGTCTTCTTTATCTACAATTTCCCCATCCCGATACATTTGGATCAGGTTGTCAAGAAAACCTTCATGGCCAGCGTATGATAACACAAACCAATCTTCAAGATTGTTATCTGCCATCATCGCTACATTGAAATCATTATCAACAAGGAAAACATCTCCATTGTTAGGATTGAACTCCACTGCCACGCCTTCTTCACCATAAAAGAATTCAGTTTTATCGTTATCGGTTTTATAAGCTGTTAATAAATCAGCTGCTTCTTTCAACTCAACGATACCAAATTTTGATAAGTCGCGCGTATTCATATTAAACATCCTTAAATAATTCAGATTCAAAAATTGCTACCAATATATTACTAGCATCAAGATATAGTTGAATAACCGGTGCATAGTGTTTACCTTGTTGGTTGACTATGGGGCTATTATTGCATAGCCCCATATACTTGTCAAGATTATTTTGAACACATCCAAACGGGGGCTGACTTAGTACCACCAAGAAACTTAACAGTGTCAAACTGTTCTAATAGTAACTGTACCATTTCGTTTGGTGTCATACCAGACTTGCGTGGCGATGCTGGATAGTTGGCAAAGAATCTACCATCTTCCTTTACTACTTCCGCAACTTGTTTAATAGTTTCCCGTGCCATGGTAAAACTGGATTGAACATTCAACACGTTTGACGCGTATACTACATCGTATGTTTGCATCAATGCTAATTCATTGTGCACACGTGGATCAATATTATCACCAAATTCGTATGCTGTCACCTGCCAGCCGTCTGCCAATATTGCCTGCGCATGTGCCGCTGATTTACCCGCGCCGAAATCTAACACCAATGTTTCTTCTTTCTCGTAAAACGATTCTAAATATTCACGTACAAAACGTGGTGTAAGCGCATTCTTACCAACCGCACCATTGGCACGCGATGTCTTGTTTGCTACTTCAATATCTTCTTTATTAAACATATCATTTCCTATTCGTTTGTTGACTGTGGTAATTATAGTACATCGCCTGTGACATGTCAACATCTATTTTAACCTATAAGCCTTGACTATGTAATAACTGTTTGCTATAATGCTTCCAACGTCAACAAACAGGAAGAACATTATGCGTAAAACATTCAATATTAAATGGTTAATAGAACACGTCAATGGTTTTAACGCTTCTAGTGCGGATCAATATAAAGCAGAACGCGAAGGTAAAAACATGATGCTTGAAATGATTTTACATCAAGCGGGTTGTTATAATGGTTTTGGTTATTTGGAAGAACGGGAATTGCTTAATGATGCAATGTCTGTTGGTGTTCGTGAACAAAAAGAAGACGGCTCGTGGAATTTTGACGATACTGATCATACCCGCATTTATTATTACATAGAAAGAGGATTATAACTATGTCTAAACCTGAATTAGCATTTAAAGCAAAGATTACCAAACGTAAGTTCGATGCAAAACTGGTCGACGACTTTGGACATGGTAACATCTATTCAACACCGTATTCTGAAAATAATATGGATGGTGATGGCAACCCTATTGTCAAACGAATGACATTGTATTATACTAACGAACACGTACATCTTGGAACATGGATGAAAGGTGAAGGTTGGATCTTTGAAAAGTCTTATCAAAATTAGGAGCTAATGAATGGAACAAATATTTGTAATACTAATTCTTGATGGCATTGTAGAAGATTGCTCTGTTTTCGCGTATGAAGAACAGGAAGCCGCTATTTCCACATTCAAACATCATTACCGTGTACAGATCAAACAAGATCCTGATGCTGATGAACGAATCAATGAAATAATCGAAACAGGGTATATCGGTTTCGGTCGCTGCGGACAAAGCACTATTCAAATGAAAATATTTTAACAGGTGAATATTATGGATTTAGATTTAACCGAACGTGGTAACAATGCTTTCAGAAGTGAAGAAGGTAACACTGTACTATTTGCAGAGATTGGACCGGATTGTGCATACCTACAAGTTGCGTTTAATCCTATGAACTATCCTGCATGGGACGTAAGCACCGTAAAACTTCACGATGATGATTTAATAAATCATATCATGTATAACCTTGATGGATGGCATATTGATAAATGTCAATTCGTTGAAGTAAACAGTGTCGATGGTTATGTAATAGGTGCTGTGACAGTCATTGATGATATCATTAATGATATTATGGATCGTGCAGTAGAACATGATTACGACCCAATGAAAAACGTGGGTACAGGTATTGAAGATATTACTGATAGCGCAGCTACTTTGGGATATACCTTAACACAGCGTATGTCGCAAGAATGTTATGAAGAACTTATTGAACGGTTCGATAATAGTTAAAAATAGTTGTTGACAATAGCCCAAGGATGGGCTATAATGTTTACAGAAGCTAAGGAAAGCCGATGGCACAAGATGTCAACATTGAACTGGCAAACACGGGCATGTATATTAGAATATTCAGATATACTAATATGAAATTAGTTGTTGACAAGCATAAACCCTTGTGCCATAATAGCTTCACTGTCAACAACCAAAGAAGGAAATTATTATGTTTAGAGAATTAAGCCACACTGGAAACGAAGCATTAACTAATGAACAAATTATGTTAGGTGCTCCTTCTGTTTTCGCAATAGCACCACATCATGAAGTGTCAGCCCGTTATGGCTTTCAACCAACTATTGATGTAGTAGACGCGCTGCGTAGCGAAGGCTGGATGCCTGTAGATGCTACACAGAAGAATGTTCGCGATAGTTCAAAACGTGAACTTACTACTCACCTATTACGTTTTCGTCGTATTGATGATGATATTCGTGTGGGTGATTCTGTTGTGGAACTGGTACTGAAAAATGCACATGACCGTTCAAGTGCATTTGTACTTCATGCTGGTATCTTCCGCATGGCTTGTGCTAATGGTATCGTTATCGCTGATAGCACGTTTAACAAGATGTCAGTGCGTCATGGTAAACATATCGTTAATGATATCATCGAAGGTTCTTATGATATTATCCGCGATGTGCCAATGATTGTCGATCATGTCGAAGGTATGCAATCTACTGAATTATCAGCAGGTGAACGCATGATCTTTGCAAAGACGGCTTATACTTTTGCACATGGTGAACGCGATGAAAATGACTTGACTTCAGATGCGTCAATCGTTAATCAGATGTTAGCACCTAAACGTCATTCTGATTCAGGACATGACTTATGGACTACGTTTAATGTTATTCAAGAAAACGTGATTCGTGGTGGTGTTAAGACTGTTAAGATTAATGACAAAGGACGTGTACGCCGTAATACTAAACGTGCCGTTAATAACATTGATAAGAATATCAAACTTAACAAGGCGTTGTGGGAAATGGCTACACACATGAAGAACTTGAAAGCCGCCCATTAATCTAAAATTAAAGTCAACATTTATGAAAATAAGTGTTGACTTTTTTAACCTAATTCGCTATAATTAATTTAGAAGTTAAGAAACAAAAGGATGGCTACCAAGTCTACATAGAACTGGTACCCCTGGGCGTGAGAAAATTCGAAAATTTGAAATTAATTGTTGACAAGGTTAGCCGCCTATGTAATAATAGCTTCACTGTCAACAAGGAAAGGAACTAAAATTATGTGTAATAAAACTTTAGTTATTGATCGAATTAAAGAATGTTTTGAAGTTGCTGAAAAGCATTTTGATCAAACCTTCGATATACCTGATATCCGTTTCGATAAACGTGGTAGGACTGCGGGTACTGCAGACTATATTAAATGGGAATTGAATTTTAATATGGTATTGTTAAATGAAAATGTTGATGCGTTTCTTTATCGTACCGTTGCACATGAAGTGGCACACTTGGTAGACCATGTTGTTTACAATTCCCATGCTACACGATTTGATAAACGTGGGCGGCGTAAGAAACGTCAACCACATGGCACTAATTGGAAAAGTATCATGGCTGTACTGGGCGTAGAATCATCACGTTGTCATACTTACGATACAACCAATTCAAGAGTAGCACGTAAAAAGTCTGAAACATTTGACTACCATTGCGCAGGTTGTAATGAAACACTGCCAATGGGTAAGATACGCCACAACAAGCAACGTCTAGGCAAGGCGAACTACGTTCATTGTCGTGGACACAAACTAACATTCGTAGGATAGTTGACTATACCACATGGACGTGGTAGAATCACATTATCGTCACAAACAACTTACAGGTAAAAATATTATGTCAAAGAAGAAACCTACATGGAAAAATACGTTACATAACTATAACCGTAAATTTGGCGATATCAATGATATTGCGGCGACTACACTGGATATAGGCTATCCGTATTTTTGCTGGAATGATCGTATCTACTTAGTATCTGAAGATATGCATTCAACAACATGGATTGAAACTAATAGGACGATTGATGATATTCGTGAACCGGTGAGGACTATGGATATTGTTTTAGCTTGTACTTCTGCGGAAGGAACCTCCGTGTTGGCAATTTTTGAAGTTGAATGTACAGAGGTTGAAATTGATAATGGTGAACATTACCAAAAGGCAAAAACCATGGCACGCAATGAAAAATATGAAGGACCATTTGTGTATTTCGATGAGACTGAACAATCTGAAATTACTGGAATGGCAGCGATATTAAAAAATAGTTGATAATCATAATTGGATATACTACAATCACATTATCGTCACAAACAACTTACAGGTAAAAATATTATGTCAGACTTTGATAAACCATTATTTTTAAAAATTGAAAACAATGAACAACTAACTGTTCTTGAACAATCCCTCGCCACCACTTTCGATATGGAAAATGACATGGCACTAGATGATGTTGTTACCGCGGTTAGTGAAATTCGTGAGCTTGCCACACTATCAGACTTTGACCTGCGTGCCGCGCTTTCACGTAGACAAAAAGCAACGGATGAACGCCTAAACCGTTTATTAGCAACTATCAATGTTCAAAACAATTTACAGAATGTTATCACTGAAATAGTTGGATAATATATTGACAATCATATGGGGCTATGTAATAATAGCTCCAACGTCAACGAACAAAAGGTAAAATATTATGAACCACGATACATTAGATCTTGAAGGCTTACATATCCCTTATATGGAAACTACTAACTTCGGGGATTATACTATTAAGATTGAACATGATAATATGTCAGAAAGTCCTCGCGACTGGGATAACCTTGGTACTATGGTATGCTTTCACAGCCGTTATAACCTTGGCGACTATAACGATCATAACCATAAAGATCCAGAAGAATTTGTTTTTGACCTTGCTGGGTTATATGATGAATACCACATGGAATACTTAACACAACGTGGTATGGATAAAAGCTGGGCGGAAATACATAAGAAGTATATTATTTTACCATTGTACTTGTATGACCATTCAGGTATCACAATGAGTACTACTAGCTTTTCTTGCGGTTGGGATTCTGGTCAAGTGGGTTATATCTATATGTCACTTGAGGATGTGCGTAAGGAATACAACGTCAAACGCGTTTCTAAACAGATGCGTGAAAAGGTTGAAGGTTACCTTACTAGTGAAGTTAAAACTTATGACCAACACCTTACAGGTTCAGTCTATGGTTATAGCATTGAAAAAGGCGATGAGCAGGTTGATGTTGATTCTTGTTGGGGATTCTTTGGCGATGAATACGACGATAACGGATATATGCTTAGTGTGATTAAACAGGCTATCCAGTATGACATCACACAATCATCACAACAAGTTGAAATGTTCAACTAATAGTTGACAAATGATTGGAACTATGTAATAATAGCTCCAACGTCAACAAAGAAAGGTATACTAAAATGTATAAATTAGTTTTAGCAAAAGCAATCGAAACTTATCTACATGAATCATTTGAACAACTCAATGAACGTGTTGAATCCGAATATGAAATGGAAGGCAACTTAACAGAAGTGGCTCACGAAGCGTATGATGGCTTTATACCATTTACCAATGGTGGCTACGATTTAATAACGCCTGTAGATCTTTCGTATGTTGTTGGTTCAGGACGTTACCCAGGAAATGCTAAAGTTAAAAAGCAAATTAATGATGCCGTGGCATATAGTTATGAAATGGCACTTGAAAGTTTCTGTGAAAACGAAGCTGATCAGTTGCGAAAGTTATTCACTATGGAAGAATTATCAAACCCTAACACCGATACGATTAATTACCATGAACTATATGAACGTGGTGAAGGTGAACTTGCCGAACGATTAAGTGAAACCGAATCTGAATCGTTATATGAGGGTGGAACATTCTTTTTACAGTATCGTGTACTTTATTTTTCTGCGGATAACCATCGCAATGAATCAGGTGAAGACGAATTGTATTTCATGTCAGGGGTTAATCTTGATTTTGAATACGGTCGAGATAAAGGACTTGAAACGATGTATGAACGCAACGTAAAAGTTTCTGAACTAACACCTGAAGTTATTAAAGAAGTTATGAAGGCAATGTTCGAGGCAGTATAATTGACCATACCACACGGATGTGGTATCATCACATAATCATCACAATTTGAAAAGGTAACAATATTATGCCAAACCATGTTTATAGTTCAATGACAATTACCGGCGAAGCTGCCATTATTAAAACATTTGCAGAAAAGCATTTTGAACAATGTCATTTAGATCTAAATTCTTTTATCCCAATGCCAGAAGAATTGAAAGGTACTACCGCTCCATCGTCACCACCACGGGATGCTACTGAATTAGAATTGGCACGCCATGAAAAACAAATGGCTGAACGTATTGAAAAATATGGTGCGGATAATTGGTACGATTGGCGTATTGCTAATTGGGGAACGAAATGGGGTACTTACGATGGTGGAATGGATAACCCAACCCCTAATACTATCGTTTGCACTTTTCAAACTGCATGGAACTTACCAGATAAAGTTTTCGAAGTAATGGCTGAAATGTATCCAACACTTACTTTCCAGATTGCATGTGTAGAAGAAGCTGGGTTCTTTGTTGGCGATATTAAGATTGTCAATGGTGTTATTGATGAAACCGGCATGAGCAATGACGAGACGGTATGGAAAGAGTATGCCAAGAAACTGATGGGCTGGGACTTCGAGGAAGACGATGAAGAAGAACGTCAAGACACTATTGATATGATTGATTACGCTAAGGATAAGTTAGATAAACCTGATATGATTATCAATGAAATGATTTCATTTGCAAAAGAAAATATTGACGATTTTATTAAGTTTTCAAAGAATTAATTTGACAGTAGCCTATGGATGGGCTATAATCTTTTCATCGTTAATAAACACAGGAAAGTATCATGGCAAACGAAGTAGACAATTCAGAAGACGTTATTGATTCGCGCGATGTAATTGCACGGATTGATGAACTTGAAAGTGATATTGAAGGTTGGGAAGAGGATATCGGAGAACA
This sequence comes from Gammaproteobacteria bacterium, assembly GCA_030593785.1. Classification (GTDB taxonomy): domain Bacteria; phylum Pseudomonadota; class Gammaproteobacteria; order UBA6429; family Thiohalophilaceae; genus JAGLTQ01. The sequence continues at coordinate 13,090 of JAUVGM010000006.1, forward strand.
CCAAAACGAAATCATTGAACTGGAAAGTGAAATTGTTAGTAAAGAAAATGATAGTTCTGAACTTGATGATGATTTAAACGCTTTTGAAATCGATGAGCTTTCAAACGATATTGAAAGTTTACAATCAGATATTGATAGTATTGAAAACAATATTTCAATTATCCGTAACGATATTACAACCGCCGAAGAAGAACTAAACCCGCTTAAAGAACTTGCAAGTGATTGTGAAGGCTATGCTGATGACTGGTTACATGGTGAAGGATTAATCCGTGATACTTACTTTACAGAATATGCCAAAGAATTAGTACTTGACATTGGTGATCTACCATACAACCTCCCTGGTTATATTGAAAATAATATCGACTGGAAAGGTGTAGCTGATGATATTCAAATGGACTATACCAGTGTCGATTTTGATGGCATCGAATACTGGGTACGCTAATCGAATGGTATCCATTTAAGTATTTTAAATAAATATTTGCATGGATACCACAAAACGAAAACAACAACAGCAAGCATGGCACGTGCGAAACAAAGAAAAGAATAATGCTCGTAGCCGCGAATATTATCAGCAGAACAAAGAAAGTGCAAACAGCCGACGAAAACTATGGCGTGAAGATAATAGTGAAAGACAGAAAGAATATGATAAAGATTACGAAGCACGCAACAGGGAAGCACGCAAAGAAAAGAATAAAAAGTGGCGCGAAAATAATCCAGAAAAATATAAATTAAATAAAGACGAATATCTCTCTAGAAAAACGTCCGCAACACCACAGTGGTACGAGGCAGCGCTCGTAAAACAGATATATCTTAAACGCGATGAACTATCAAAACTGTGGGGATTTCAACTCCACGTAGACCATGTTATTCCTTTACAAGGTGAAAATGTATGTGGTTTGCATTGTTGGGATAACCTCCAAATATTAGAAGCCACTTTAAATATTTCAAAATCAAATAACTATTGACATTTGTAACCTAATAGTCTATAATATATGTATTATTTAAAGGAGATATATTATGGGTACACGTGGATTAACTTGTGTAGTACTAAAAGGTGAATATAAAATTTGTCAATACGGGCAGTGGGACCATTATCCGTCAGGTCAAGGTGTAACCGTGCTTGACTTCTTAACGAATAAGATGGATCGTGAACGTTTTGAATCCGCCTTAAAAGAAACTACATGGATTACAGAAGCCGCACTTTCAGCGTTATATGTCGCAGCTGGGAATAAATCTGAGGATGGCTGGGTCACTGCGGAAGTTTCTGATAACTTTAAAGATGCTAATCCACAGCTTGACCGTGACATGGGTGCAGCCGTTTTAGAATTTGTACAAGAATCCGATATGGCTGTAGTACTTAACGATAATATTGAGTTCGCACAAGATGGCCTCATGTGTGAATGGGCTTACGTTATCGACCTTGATAAGAATGTACTTGAAGTATATCAAGGGTTCGGCAAAGAAGAACTAGACGAAAGTTCACGCTTTGGTAATGACATTGATGATAATGGTTATTCTACAATTGGATTAACTAAAACTTATTCATTAGATGACTTACCGGATGAAAGAACTTTTCTACGACAACTTGACCCCAATGAAGACGATGAAGACGTGTCGATGGACAAAGAAGCAATATTCGCTGTCCTTGACCGCATTCGTAGTGGTGACCATGGTGACGATATTATTAATGATCGTATCTGTAATTACATGGAAGCTAACATTGATGAATTCATTGAAACGTATGAAATGGTTGACCGTACCGATTAATTAGGTTACAAAGTTCTTGACATACTAGTGGGGGTATGTAATAATATCCCCACTGTCAATAAACAAAAGGTAACAAGTTATGTCATGCGAAAACTGTACAAATTGTTGTAAGTCTGAACAACCCGAATCTAAACCAGAATGTAAAGTCTATTACGCACTTGTCAGGATTGAAACTGACACTGATGTAAATAAACTTACTGCCAAAATTGAGAAACTGGAAACCATTACCGGTGCCTTAACACTAATTGATGTTCAGGACTTACGCGAAGTAACAGAAGAGGCCGAGTCAACGGGTGGTCCGGTTCTTTACTGGCCATAAGGAGAATACTATGGGATATGAAACTGAATTACTAATCGGTAAAGATACTGACATGGTATTCGAAGGTAGAACATACTTTCAACTGGTTGCCACTATCGACATGTGTAAACTGGGGGAGTCCGCCTTGTTCAATCTACCATGGGTAAACGAAACACCAGAAGAACGTCGCTGGGAATGGTATCCACCTACTGGTGATGGTGATACATCAATATCAGTTGATCGTTACGATTCTGTACCACGCCCAATCCCGTTGATTGATGTATTGGAAGCACTGGAAGAAGATATTGATCAGGATGACTATCGTCGCCTTAAATGGGCTTACCACATGTTACGTTCAATGCACGAAACAAGTCCAAATGAATTTTCTGTTATGTTATGGGGATATTAACATCCCTTGACATTTGTAACCTATTTTGATACACTGATAGTAACAACCTAAACTGGAGTGATTATGCCTTACGTATATTTGATAGTAATTATGCACGGACTAGTAGATACGCTTATTCGTTATCCACGCGATGACGTTAAACAAGCTGAACTGGAATTCGTCAATCAAATGGCACGACACCTAAGCAACTTTGAAGACTATAGTCACGCTGATATAGATGCCTGCTTAGAAGATGGCTTTGAAGGCTTCGGTGGTGGTGACTGCAGTATTCAATTACATTGGGCAGATGATTAACATGAACGAAATTTACCAATACCTATTAAAATATATCTGTAAACGTATCGTGGTACAAGGCTTTGACCACAGACAAAACATTATAGAATACTATAAGGTAATGCATAAAGCCGCTAAAGAACAGTTTACAGAAGACAACAAACCAACGTTAGATGGCTTCTTAACAGACTGCCATAAGGAAGCAAATAATGAAATACATATTCAGGGGTCTAGTACTATTAGAATACAATCCCGAAACCAAACAAGTCGCAGCCCCAATGCATGATGACGTTCCTAAGCTTGCTAACTTTAACCACTGTAAGTTTATCCCTGATGACTATGCTAACATGGCTGACTTTTTTAATACCGCATATGCGCACGCTACGGACGTTCCAAACGTAGACCTTACCGATATCAACGTCGATTAATTTCAAATAATAGTTGACAAACCCTTTCCCTTATGCTATAATATATGTACGGACACCCTGGGTGATCGATAAGTTATCCACAGGTTATCCACAGGTTATCCACAATTTAATTACCAATGAAAGCTTGACTTTTGTAACCCTTTAAACTATAATGTTTACAGAAGCTAAGGAAGGCCGAAGGTGGTAACCCCATCTACATAGAACTGGCTACGTTGCCTTTTGAAAAAGTTATCCACAGGTTATCCACAGGCAATTAAATGAAAATAAACCTTGACTTTACTAGAATGCTTTGCTATACTATAATGGGGAAGATCCCCAACCTGGACAACTATATCAGTATATGCTAATATTCTAATATACTAATATAACGTTCTGCCAATATTCTAATACAGTTCTTCACAGTGGGTAAACAGTTCCCCACAGTGGGCAAACAGTTCTTCATGGTCACTACAGTTATCAATCTAATGGATTATGGTAAGCACAGTGCCCAATGGTTTATACATAGTACACAACACGGCGTTATGTACCGCATATGAATCATAGTCTAAACCGTAATAAACTATCTTAACTATTGACAACTGTAAAGAACTGTGTAACACTGTACGTTCATTGGGGTATCAACGGGCATTGCTTTGGCAATCTTGCTACCATAAAGGCCAATGAATAGGAAGCCCAATAGCATCGTTCAGATACTCATTGGGCTTTTTATTGTCATCACACAATTATCACATTCAATATCATCATATAATCATCACATTATTATCACATTCAATATCATCACATTCAATATCATCACATTATTATCACAATTCATTTGACTTTTGTAACCTAATTTGCTATAGTATACCCATCTTGTAATTGAAGGAAATTAATATGGTTATTCAACCTCTCGCAATGTTAGTAATGATTGTGACCACTTGTGTTGCATTTATTTTCTTTGCAGCAGGTGCTGCTATCATTTTCAAGGATTGGGAGAAATCCAACCCACCACTTGGGGATTTCCTTCTGCCAATATATTACCTCTTACTAGCGTCGATATTGATATGGCTTAATATCTCATATCTACTAGAGATAGTATTTGACACCATTTTAAAAGGTATATCATAATGGAACAGCTATTTACAGCTGGGTTCTTTTTCATGTGGGCGCTCTTTTTTAATGCCGTCGGCACAATCTCGATTTATGAAGACTGGCGTGCAAAACGTTTAACATTACTGCGCGGTACCTTCACTATTATGTGTTTCGGCGCGGTAGTAATAGCTACACTAATCGGTACAGCAATACTTACAAAAGGAATATCATAATGGGTTATAATTTAATAATTGGTGAAGCTATAATCGAAAAGTATCCAGAGGATGAATTCGGTGATGGTTACGTGGAAATCACTGTTGAAGGTGCACGACAGGATGACGCTCCGGCATTTGACGACCCTACAGATTATACCAATGAACGTTGGCCTTCTTACACAGCTTGGCATGAATTCGCAGAAGCAGTAGGTATTGAAGATATCTTGTTCGATACTGATAGCAATGGTAGTATCCGCGGTGGACATCCTGGTCATTTCTTGATTACCGATAAATTTAAATCTGAAATCGATTCTGCTGTAGACCGACATATGATGAAGTATCCTGATGCGGTACCTACATATGATTCAGAACGTCCACAGGATTACCAACTGCCACGTCTACTTTGGATTCAGTACTGGACAGACTGGGCACTTGAAAACTGTACTAATCCAATCTTTAAAAATTCATAGGAGAAGGACATGAAGAAAACGCGATGGATGTTAACATGCTTAGTATTGGCAACTGTATTACTACAAGGTTGTTCAGATGAAGAAAACGATGCCATTGTGAAATCATGGGCGGAACGCCTCGTTCCACGAGAAGCTAAGATTCTTGAATACGTTCCAACTGTTGGTCAATCATCACGAACCGCGGCAAAAAAATATGTCATCTACAAGTTCAGGGGACAATGCATCTTAATGTATTATGGCGCTGACCGACTGGCACATACCACTATCAATTGTCCAAAGGATTCCAGGTAAATGAAATTATCATATATAGTAGTGCTGGCAGCAATTGTTCTATTGATGGCAATGTTGAACCCAAAGCATGTTAAAGCCCAAACAACAATATCTTATAATATGAATAAACTAATACTTATACAAAATTACGTGAAGTAAATGATTGCACACGAAACTAAGGATTGGTTTAATGATTATTACTTTCAACCACAGCGCCAAACAGTTGCTAATACTGTTAAAGATTACTGACAGATATGGATGCATGTTTATATATGAGCCAGTAATGCACGACGATAGTATCATTGTACATCTAAGCTTTAATTGTGATAATGATTGTACCAAATTCACTGCACAACGTAATATTATTCTTCAACCTTTCTTTTAAATTTCCCTTGACATTCAGCCAATAGTATGCTATAATAAACTTGGGGAAGATCCCCAACCTGGGCATGTATATCAGTATATGCTAATATTCTAATATAACCTTTTTACTTGACATAAGGTTAAAAAAATGATATAATGGATTGACGACCCCTAAAACTATATTAGTATATTCGAATACACTAATATAACTATAACACACTTTTAATCCAATGTCAAATAAACAAAACTAATTTAACATAATACATATTATCCACTTTATTATGAAACAATTGTTTACACAGTGGGAAAACAGTTCTAAAACAGTTACTTAGCGTACATATACCCTTCATTAATTCTGCTTATATAATCAACTGCTAATATACTAAGGGTTAAAATCCTTTTGAAAACAATGGGTTATAGAATAATTTGATGGTAAAAAACGCTTGACAACTGTTTAGGACTGTGGTAAAATATCGCTGGGGAATATTTTTTTAAGCCTGCAACGGAGACT
>JAUVGM010000103.1 GCA_030593785.1 Gammaproteobacteria bacterium
AAGGTAACTAATACTTGGATGTACTAGTAGAGCGTACGGGGGGTATTCTCGAAATCTTATTTAGTTCTACCAGTTCCACTTTAAATCATGCTGATTTATTATGCTTGTAAACATGTATATAGCTAACGCGCATCTACAATATTTTATTCTTTCCTTAGTAATTCATCCAAAATTTCAGACCAGTGCATATAAAACATATAATGCCCTTGCCCTTCCTTAATAAACAACCTTGTGTTTTTTATATGCTCAGCGAAACGTTTGCCCAGTACCAGTGGCACATGATAATCATGGCTGCCATGCCAGATATCAATTGGAATATTTATGTCTGATAATTCAAAAGACCAGTCATGCATCAATTGAACCACATCTCTTGATGATGCTTTGCCTCCCTGCCTAAAGCCTTCTTTCAAAGAGGCAAACATTTCTATTTTAAAGGCTTCAGAGTTTAGAATATCTCTGTCAGCCTGTTCCAGCCTTTCACAAAACTGCTTAAAAAATGCAGCCGGATCACTTAAAACACCTTTAACCAGAACGGCGCTTAATAAGCTATATACTTTAGGTATATGTTTCGCTAAACGATAGTTCATTTTATACAGCGGAACAATATTTTCGTAATCCATCGATGATTCTGGTGCCATACAGGTACTAATTAATGCAACACCCTTTATGCGCTCGGGTATTTCATATGCACACGCTAATGCATATACACCGCCCATGGCATACCCGGTTAATGAAAATTTTTCTATATTTAAATGGTCTGCAAGCTGTACTAAATCTTTTACCCAGTTAATGTAACTGGTCTTTGGATCAGGATCCGAAGCACCGTAACCGGGCCGATCCATAACGATTAATCGTATTGCTTTTTGTTCTGTAATTTTCTTAGCATTAAATGACTGTTCAAGTCTGGAGCCCAATACGCTATGACAATGGAAGACAGGTTCTCCATTTAAATTACCATATTCTGAATAAGCCAGATTTCTTCCATCAGCCAGCTGAAAAATTTTATAGCCCTGCTGCCATGGTATGGTTTTGCTTAATAATCCATTTCGTTCACCCGACTCAATTACAGGAATTGAATTCACATAGTCGCCCATACCGTTATAAACCAGGCTGACCAGTTCTGCCTGCCGGGACGTAGCTGTTTTTCTCAAAACAGATTTAACCTGTGAACGAACAGTATGAAGTGAGACAGTCGCTTCCTCTGATATTTCCTTAATACTTAAACCACGAACCAGTTGTTCAGTGACTTCAACTTCTTTATTGGTCAAGTCATATAATTCTGAGAACTCTTTTGGCAAGGCTAAGGGTTGAGATTTTCTCTGTGAAATAAATACCGCAACTGAAGCCTTTTGTTGCGAACCATGCTGCTTAAGGGGTGCAAGAAACAGCATAATATTATTTTGTGTTCGTTCATTTGTGATAGAAAGTGCTTGTCCCCGCGTTATAGCCGAATCATGTTTCGACATCATTCCAATGGCTTCTAATAACCTCTGATTGCTTCCACTTCCTGCATCAAGAATATTCGATCTAACCTGTAAACCGGCTTCCAATGAAAGCATTTCATCCGCCAGTGCATTTGTTTCAATAACCCGTGCCTTTGCATCAACCAATACCAGTGCAACTGGCATACGATCCAATAGTGACAATACAACGTTATGCTGTTCATCTACATCAACCAGTCTTTTGGCAATTTTTATAGCACGCGCAAAATGCCCCATTAACAGATCATTAACCTGGCCGATATCAGTGCCGCTATTTTTTATTAGCGTTTCTTCTTCGTTTATATTTGTAATAGATTTAAGTGTTTCAGATATTGAAACTTTAGATTCTTTATTATCAATGTCGCTTATGCTGGGAATAACAGAAAGCAAACTTTGTTCTGAGCCTGCTTTATTTGGCTGCTTTTCTACATAATCAACAAGTTCTGCCAAAGCATTCAATAAATCTGTCCATTTGGACGGCTTAATAGCTGCTTCATAAATCAAGCCGATAAGTTCATTCGTATTATTATACATATACTTAATTCTTATTATAATTTTGAGCTCTATGGATCGTTGTTATACACTATATTTCTACATATTATAATCAGCGTAAGCACCTACACTTATCTCAGTGGTTATAAGTTTCAATATGCATTAATAAAGTTCTTTTAGGCAAGGCACACTCTTCCTGGTAAAAAAAACACACTTGTGAAAGAGAATATTGCTCAATACTTATATATGGTTTTAAAGTATCATACAAGTACAATGAAACAGCACAATTTACACTTAAGTTAACATAGGTAATATGACCTTAAAAAAAGATTCAAATATATTTGTAGGCATGTCAGGTGGTGTTGACTCATCTGTTGCAGCGTTGTTATTAAAGCAACAAGGCTTTTCTGTGCATGGGCTTTTCATGAAGAATTGGGAAGGTGATGATGAAGATGGCTATTGTGCTGCAGAAGAAGATTTAAGTGATGCACAAAAAGTTTGTGATACTTTAAACATTGAGTTACAAGGCGTTAATTTTTCAGATCAATATTGGGATCGCGTATTTGAATATTTTTTACAGGAATATGCAGCTGGCAGAACGCCGAACCCGGATATTCTTTGTAACAAAGAAATAAAATTTAAAGCCTTTTTAGATTATGCTATTTCACAAGGCGCAGAAAAGATTGCCACAGGACATTATGCACGCATACGTTTTGAAGATGGTATTTATAAACTGATAAAAGGCATCGATAATAATAAAGATCAAACGTATTTTCTTTATACCTTAGGACAAGAACAATTATCTAAAAGTCTTTTCCCAATAGGCGAACTCGAAAAGCCGGAAGTTAGACGGCTCGCTGAAGAAAACAACCTGATTACGTTTAATAAAAAAGACAGTACCGGTATTTGTTTTATTGGTGAACGAGACTTTAAAACTTTTTTACAAAAATATTTACCGGCTCAACCCGGTGAAATGCAAACGCCCGACGGTCAGGTAATCGGTAAACATGATGGCTTAATGTATTACACACTTGGGCAGCGTCAGGGTTTAGGTATAGGTGGTTTAAGAGATTTTAATGATACCCCCTGGTATGTAGCTGATAAAGATTTAAAGAATAATATTCTTATCGTGGTACAAGGAAACGATCATCCCCTGCTCCATCAAAAAGAATGTTCGGCAAATGATATGTCCTGGGTACAAGGTGAAGCACCTTCTTTATCTTTTCGTTGTGCAGCTAAAACACGTTATCGACAACAAGATGCAAAATGTTTAGTTGAGTATCAGCAAAAAAATAAATCATGGCACATCACTTTTGATGAGCCTCAATGGGCTATTACACCAGGGCAAGCCATTGTATTTTACGATGATGAAGAATGCCTCGGCGGCGGTACTATTATTTCTAATACACCACGTATTTCAAATACACCCTTAACTTCAAACACAGCCAAAAAGTAAATCATGGATAATTTTCAAGCACGCACTCTTGCTCTTGCAGGCGTTTTTAGAGCAGCCGCATTGGTTGATATTTTAGCCAATAAAGGAATAATTTCTGCAGAAGACTTAGAGGTAAGTGTAAAAAGTATTTTTGAAACCGATCCTGATGATACTATTGAGGTCTTTGGTAACCTCTCAAATCTTTCTATTGGCTTTAAAACCGTTCTTAATCAATTAGGCAAAGACAGTAAAAATCGCAATATTGATATCGCACGTTATGTCGTCAGTATGTTATTTCTTGAAAGGCGTCTAATGAAGAATGCTGAAATGCTGGATACACTTTCTACAGGTGTTGAATTAGCAACACGACAGTCTGAACATTTTTCGACGACCCATGAAAATGTAATAGCAAACATCGCTGACTTATACAGCCGTACAATCAGTGAGCTTGGTCCACGCATCATGGTTAACGGCGAACAACATTTCCTTACGGCTACTGCAATTTCAAACAAGATCAGGACTATTCTTCTTGCAGGAATCCGTAGTGCGGTTTTATGGCAACAACTCGGTGGTCGTCGCTGGCATATTTTATTTCAAAGAAATCGCTATTTACAAGAAGCTAAAAGTCTACTTCGACAAACTGAGTCTTAATTCAATTCTATACCTCAATAAAATGTTGGCTTGAATGAGCCGCGCATAAAAACCAATTTTCGGCTATAATATTCGCTCCTTGAGTACGCTCAATAAATTAATTCGTTTAATATCAACAAGTTATAAAAGCAATAATATAACGAGGAAGCACTATGAGTAACAGTTTCGATTCTCGCGATGTCCTTAACGTAAATGGAACGGACTATGAGTTTTACCGTCTTGATGCAATTAAAGGCAGCGAGAACCTCCCTTTTTCAATGAAGATCTTATTAGAAAACTTATTACGTTTTGAAGATGACTTAACAGTCACTAAAGATGATATTCAAGCCCTGGCAAATTGGGATCCACAAGCTGTTCCTACTCAAGAAATTGCTTTTCGTCCCGCTCGTGTATTAATGCAAGACTTTACTGGTGTACCAGCGGTAGTTGATTTAGCCGCCATGCGTGATGCAATGAAAAATCTTGGTGGTGACCCTGATAAAATCAATCCTTTACAGCCTGCTGAACTCGTTATTGACCACTCCGTTCAAGTGGATAAGTTTGGTAATGCATCTGCTTTTGAAGAAAATGAAACACTCGAATACCAACGTAACCAGGAACGTTATGCATTTTTGAAGTGGGGGCAAAAAGCCTTTTCTAATTTCAAAGTTGTACCACCTGAAACAGGTATCGTTCATCAAGTTAATCTTGAATACCTTGCTCGTACTGTATTTACTCAAACGAATGATGGCGTCTTACAAGTTTACCCAGACACATTAGTCGGTACAGATTCACACACCACCATGATTAATGGTTTAGGTGTACTCGGTTGGGGTGTTGGCGGAATAGAAGCTGAAGCAGCCATGTTAGGCCAACCTATTTCTATGTTAATACCACAAGTTGTTGGCTTTGAATTAAAAGGTAAACTTCCTGAAGGTACTACTGCAACTGATTTAGTTCTGCTCGTAGTTGAAATGCTTCGTAAACATGGTGTTGTTGGAAAGTTTGTTGAATTCTACGGCGAAGGTTTAGATCACTTACCGCTTGCTGATCGTGCAACGCTTGCGAATATGGCACCTGAATATGGCGCAACCTGTGGCATATTCCCTATTGATAAAGAAACTATTAATTACTTACGTTTATCCGGTCGTGATGAAGAGTCTATTGCCGTTGTTGAAGCGTATGCTAAAGCACAAGGATTCTTTAGAACGAAAGATAATCCAAATACAAAATACAGCTCAACCATTAGTCTAGATATCACAACGGTTACACCAAATATTTCAGGCCCTAAACGTCCACAAGATCGTATTGCTCTTAGTGATTCACAACCGATGTATCAGACTGCGGTTAAAGCCTTAAAAGAAGAACGCAAATCAACAAGCACTGGTGTTTCAGCAACAAAAATTAATGGTAACGACGTCGAAATTAAAGATGGCGCGGTTGTTATTGCGGCGATTACTTCTTGTACAAACACCTCAAACCCTTCTGTCATGTTAGGTGCAGGTTTAGTTGCACGTAAAGCACGTGAATTAGGTTTAAACGTTAAGCCCTGGGTTAAAACATCTTTAGGCCCTGGCTCTCGTGTCGTATCTGATTATTTAGAAAATGCAGGCTTAATGGATGACTTGAATGCTTTAGGTTTCAACGTTGTTGGTTATGGTTGTACAACGTGTATTGGTAACTCTGGCCCACTTCCTGTTGAAGTAAGCAAAGCAATTAGCGATGGCGATTTAACCGTAACCTCTGTTGTTTCAGGCAACCGTAACTTTGAAGGCCGTATTCATGCAGAAGTTCGTATGAACTATTTAGCATCACCACCGTTAGTTGTGGCATATGCAATAGCAGGTACGATGGATATTGATTTACAAAATGATTCATTGGGCAAAGATAAAGATGGCAACGATGTTTACTTAAAAGACATTTGGCCTTCACAACATGAAATTCAAGATGCGGTAAATAAAAGCGTAACACGTGAGCAATTTACTTCATCATACAAAAATGTATTCTCAGGTAATGACCGTTGGGCAAATCTTGAATCACCTGAAGATCAACTTTTCGACTGGAACAATGATTCAACCTATATCCAAAACCCGCCCTACTTTACTAATATGAGTAAAGAAGCAGGTACAGTTGAAGACATTACAGATGCACGTGTACTTGCAGTTTTAGGTAATTCTGTAACAACCGATCACATTTCACCCGCTGGTGCGATAAAAGAAGACAGTCCTGCAGGTAAATATTTAATAGACAATGGTGTCGCTAAATCAGACTTTAACTCTTATGGCTCACGCCGTGGTAACCATGAAGTCATGATGCGAGGTACGTTTGCCAACATCCGTTTGCGTAATTTATTGGCTCCAGGTACTGAAGGAGGAATTACACTCAAACTTCCAGAAGGCACACAAACGTCTATCTATGAAGCAGCAATGGATTACCAAAAAGAAGGTGTTGCGAGCATTATTCTTGCAGGTAAAGAATACGGCTCCGGTTCCTCACGTGACTGGGCGGCAAAAGGGCCTCGCCTACTAGGTGTGAAAGCCGTTATTGCAGAAAGCTATGAACGTATTCACCGTACAAACCTCGTTTGCATGGGCATTGTTCCGTTACAGTTTAACGATGGTGATACTGCTGCAAGCTTAGGCTTAACAGGCCATGAAGTCTTCTCTATAACAGGATTAAACAACGGCGAAGCAAAAGAAGTGAATGTCGTTGCAACCGGAGAGAAAGGTGACATTGCATTTACCGCTAAAGTCCGTATAGATACACCTCAAGAGATTATCTACATGCGTAACGGTGGTATCTTACATTATGTACTACGACAATTGGCTTCATAAATAATCGCCAATTGGTTACTAAAAGACCAGCTTTGTAGCTGGTTTTTTAGTTTTACGATATACCAAAAAATACAGCCTAGCATTATGAGCTTATATTGATTCCTTAGTAGGAAAGCTACTTTTATTAGATATAAGAATGCCCTATTAAAAAAATATTATATAGATAACCTATTATATTTCTTCTTCAAAAGAGGTAGAGTACCGTGCATATCGAGATAGTTTTAAGCTGCATTATTTGCAGTGGCTGTCACGAGTTTTAGTTACTAGGAGAATTAAAATGAGCGGAGCCGGCCCTAAAACCAGACCAAAAGTTCCTGAAGGTAAATCACGCTTTCTAACAACTACCCAGAAGACTATTGTAGAAGGCGCATTTCATGTGGGCTATGACACCACTTGGGAGTCATTCCAGAAAGAAGTTCCTTATTCGACCCCTAAAAAGCCATAAATCATCCAGTCGCACGTCCAAAAGGTCGTGCGACTACATGATCTCATGCAGTACTTACACCTCAATTAGAGACTTTTGCGCATCAGAGTATGTCCATCAGGTGCATCATAAAATTTCCTGCCCTTTACTTTACCTCTTCCAGTGTGAGCCCACCCATAATAAGTGGTGTATTGACATTTCCACTCGAATCCAGCACCGCACCGAATGTAACCATATCGTTTAAAAGTGCCTTGTAAAAACTATCATTTTCGTTATTAAAACTCATAACATATCCATAAAATTAATATCAAAAATACTGACAATAAATAACCTGATATATCGTT
>JAUVGM010000036.1 GCA_030593785.1 Gammaproteobacteria bacterium
TTCTTTTCAGACAGCTCAAAAATAGCAGAACTCCTATTACCAAACTCAACAACAAGCTGTGTTTTATCATCACCAGGAAATGTTGTTGCAAAGCTAAATTGTTGAGATGATTTTGCTTTCTTATAAAACTGATCAGGCAGCTTGCTTTTGATTCCAATTAAATTACTATTCAATCTGAATACAGGATGATTTGTTTTATTGCTCTTTTCAGGGAAAGTTATACTTGCCCTAAATGGTGTTATACCAGAAATTTTCTTTGCCCCCGGAATATCAAATCTCTTTAATATTTCTTGTGGTTTCATTTTACCTTTAGCAGCGATTACAAAATCTTTATTTTTTAATGATGAACTAACAGAAAATATAGATTTCTCACCTAATATTTTTGCGATCAAATCTTTACTTGAAACCGTTTTTTCAGAAAATAGTACACGTCCATTCCCTTCAGTTATATCCAGTTTTTCTTCCAGCATAAATAAGGAGACATCATTTAATTCTGCTGTTCCAGAATAAGATAATGTTTTTTTCTTAGCGATAATATCATCCAGGGGAATATTAACTTTAACTTTAACATCCACATTTCCGGTTAAACGCATAGCGTCAATTGTCTTTTTCGCTTTAGGCAGGAGTGGACTATTAACTACAAATTGCATAGCGTCATGTGTTGTCCCGCTTGCGGAAAGATCAAGTTCCAGTTCGGCTTCAGCAAATGATTTTATTTCTGCATATGAATCGTGCAATCGGTTATTTTCAGATTCACCTGTAAACAGATGAATTTTCATACCCTGACCAGTAAAAAATGCTGCGGTTTTAGAATTTGTTATTTTCGGCCAACCATCCTGATAATGAAGCGTTAAATTATCTATATCTACTGCAACGGCAAATGCACCTTCTGTATTATCAAAAGGAAAGTCATTTAATTTACCATTATAGATAACCGTACTTTTTTCTACCTTCCCACCAAGTAACCCCTTATCCAACCAGTTAACTAATGAGTTATCCATAATACCAACCGGAAGATAATTCGATACTTTAGATATTTCTCCTTCTGATATATATGTTTGCAAATCAAGGTAGGGGGAAGCTTCATTTTTAGGCAGCCATAACTTTGCAGATGAAATAGACATTACCTCAATACTTTTTGTCGTTAAATGATCCACATATACAAGTAAACCATCCTTTGTATTTGATAATTTTATATCTGCATTGAGTTCATCCAGTTTAAATTCATCACGAAACAATCCGGGGAATGCAATAACTGCATTTTTAGATGATAAGGAAATCACTCCTGTATTTTGTTCATAAACGACCAAACCTGACATACCTTCAACTTTCGGGATGTTTTTCCATGAACTTATCCCGAAAGCATTAAACTCCGCTTTTAACTTATATAAATCATTGTTTTCCCAGGCAACAGAAAAGTTTCGTAAATCGCCATGAACACCCAAATCTTTAAGATATGATTTCTTCTTACTACCAAAAAAATGATTGTCGACGACTATTTTTGATATTGAATTTAAGTTAAGGCGATCTGCATTAAGATAAAAGCTATCAATGCTGTCATTTTTACTATTAAAGGCAAGAGAAAACTTTAATCCAGTTAATAATTTTTCATTTTCATAATTAAACTTATCAACACCAATCTTCCACCATTCACCCTCATTTCGGTAAGCATCAAACATTCCGGAAACTGATTTTATGGTAACGGCTTTATTCTTATTCGTTTTATATGAAAAATCATAGAGTTTTACATCACCACTTAAATGCTTGATGTTTTTGTTTTTCCAATCCAGCCATAACTCAAGATCTGCAACGCCATTGATCAACTCAAAGTTTTTATTCTTAATATATTTTTGAAGAGGATGTAAATTAAACCCTTTACTCACAATAAAAGTCTTAACATCCCATGTTTCTGGTGAAGTGAGGTTCCCCGTTAAATCAAATGATAAATCAACTTTGTCACCAAGTGCATTGGGTAATTTACTCGAGAGCAACAGCTGATAGCGATTAGCAGCACTCTTTAATAAAAAATTTACATCTTCAAAAAACCAGGTAAGTCCTGCATTTTGTTCATCTTTCCAGGTAATGGTACTATCTTCTAATCCTACCTCACCATGTTGTACTAATAAACGCTCAAACAATGAGTTGGTTTCATTTTCTCCTGTCTTACCAAGCGCATCTATATCAAAACCTTTTACTTTAAAGTTACCCTCCACTGTTCGGGTAACATGAAGATTCATTCCACGTACTGTTAATTGTGATGGTGTAATCTTTTGATGCCAAAGAAGATCTGTAAAAGAAAGACCTACATCAATACGGGTTAGCGAAAATAAAGATTTTTTAGTTTGTTCGGAAATTATTTGTACATTGTGAAAAATCAATGTCGGCACTAAGCCACTTAGCCTGGCATCCATACGTCCAATTTTAACCGGCTGTTCTAATAAACTTGAAGCGAGCTGCTCAACTTCACTTTGATAAACATTGGCCGTTGTTAGCATGAAACGCAGTCCAGAAACACCTAACGCGACAACAATAACAACCACAGCAATACTGTAGCCAACTACAGATTTTAACTTATGAAATAAAGGATGTGTTTTTGCCATACGATTTATATTTAATGGGAAATATTACTACATCAAAACAACATCAAAATGTTCCTGATCATATTCATTCTCAACCTGGAAACGAATTGGCTTACCAATAAAATCTTCAAGCTCAGCAATGCTGGTTGATTCTTCATCTAACATGAGGTCAACAACAGGTTGTGCAGCTAGAACCAGGAACTCCTGTGTTTCGAACTGGCGAGCCTCTCGTATTATTTCTCGAAAAATTTCATAACAAACAGTTTCTGCTGTTCGTAGCGATGCCCTACCATGACAACAGGGACAAGGTTCACATAAAATATGTTCAAGACTTTCTCGGGTACGCTTACGTGTCATTTCGACAAGCCCGAGTGATGAAACATCACAAACATTTGTTTTTGCATGATCTTTATCAAGATATTTTTCAAGAGCACGTAAAACCTGTCTTTTATGTTCAGCATCTGACATGTCAATAAAATCGATAATAATAATGCCACCGAGATTACGTAATCGTAACTGTCGAACAATTGCTTGTGCAGATTCAAGATTCGTTTTAAATATAGTTTCTTCTAAATTTCTGTGCCCAACAAATGCACCGGTATTCACATCGATCGTTGTCATCGCTTCAGTCTGATCGATAATTAAATAGCCACCCGATTTAAGAGGAACTTTACGTTCCAGTGCTTTTTGAATTTCATCTTCAATGCTGTATAAATCAAAAATAGGACGTTCACCAGGATAATGCTCAATTCGGTTTTCTAACTCGGGAATAAACTTTCCTGCAAATTTTTGTACTTTTTCATACGTTGAACATGAATCAATTCTTACCTTCTCAATCTCAATGCCACTTAAATCACGCATCGTCCGCATGACTAACGACATATCTTCATGAATTAATGTGCCACTCTTAGAGCCGCTATGTCGTTCTAAAATATTTGACCATATTTTTTGTAAAAACTGCATATCTTTATAAATTGCATCATCACTTATGCCTTCCGCAACTGTACGTGCAATATAACCACCCTGATCAAACTCAGAAGAAAATCCGGAAATAATCTCTTTTAATCGTTGTCGCTCATTATCATCTTCAATTCGTTGTGAAATACCAACATGAGAAATTCCCGGCATATAAACTAAATAACGAGAAGGAAAAGATACCTGCGTAGTCAAACGTGCGCCTTTTGTGCCCATGGGATCTTTAACCACCTGCACCATAATCTCCTGGCCTTCACGCAATAATTCCATAATGACATCAGAAGGTTCGCCACCGTCACCGTTTTTACCATTTGGTTGAGCAATATCAGAGACATGTAAAAAGGCGGTGCGATCCAATCCTACTTCTAAAAAAGCGGCTTGCATTCCCGGTAATACACGGACGACCTTGCCTTTATATATATTTCCCACCAAGCCGCGCTTACGTTCGCGCTCAATATGAACTTCCTGCAGTAAACCATTTTCAACGTAAGCCACGCGCGTTTCTTGTGGTGTCACATTAATAAGTAATTCTTCGCTCATAACCGTCCTTTTATTATTCTAAGCCTATGATACTACTAAGGAATCTGCACTAATGCCCGCTTTATTTAGGAGTTCAACCGTTTCAAACAAGGGTAAACCCATTACTCCGGAATAACTGCCTGATAAGTGTGTGATAAAGGCAGCAGCCAGCCCCTGAATTGCATACGAACCGGCCTTATCGTCACATTCTCCCGTGAGAACATACTGTTCGATTTCCCTATTGGATAATACTTTGAATGTCACATCACTGACATTAATAATGCTGCTCAGTTCAGCTTGAGAAGAATTTGTATCCTGCGTAACTAAGGCAACAGCAGTCATGACCTGGTGAGTTTTTCCTGATAATAAAGCCAGCATTTTTTTTGCATCCGCTGGATTTTCAGGTTTGCCTAAGATTTGACCATCAATAACGACGGCAGTATCAGATCCTAAAACAGCTTTAGATTCTTGTTTTACGCTGTGCCATCCTGCAAGCGCCTTTTCATTTGCTAAACGGACTACATAGTCCTCTGCAATTTCATCCTTTTTGACTGTTTCATCAATATCGATTGATAAAACATCAAACGAAATACCAACTTGTGTTAATAATTCACGGCGACGTGGGGATTGGGAAGCAAGATATAGGGAAGTCTCTGTCATAACTTACATCTACTTGTGATATGGGTGACCTTTAAGAATGGTTGTAGCTCGGTAAAGCTGTTCAGCAAGAACAACCCGCACTAAAGGATGCGGTAGCGTTAATTTTGAGAGGGATATTTTTTGTTGAGCTAGCTTTACGCAATCATCCGCTAAGCCTTCTGGCCCACCAATGAGTATCGCAATATCCTGACCACATGCTTGCCAGCCCTTTAGTTCCTGAGCGAGATCTTCAGTTGAATATGCTTTACCCAATACATCCAGGACAACGATTTTTGCCCCTTTGGGTACAGCAGCGAGCATTTTTTCACCTTCTTGTTGAGTCAGACGTTTTATATCACTGTTTTTGCCACGTTTACCTGCAGCAATTTCTACTAACTTGATTTTACTCTCAGGCGGCATACGCTTAGCGTATTCTGCAAAGCCTTCTTCAACCCAGGCAGGCATCTTGGTACCAACTGCAATGAGGTGGATCAGCATAAATCGAGATCTATCTCAATTCAGAAGGGCTATCTTCACCCCAAAGTTTTTCCAGATTATAAAACTCTCTGATTGAAGGTTGCATGACATGAACAACCACATCACCTAAATCTACTAAAACCCATTCATTGGTATCATCACCTTCAAGACCCAGTGCCGGTGAACCGGCTTCTTTTGCTTTAATGGCAACATTATTGGCCAACGCTTTCACCTGGCGAGAAGTACTACCACTGGCAAAAATCATAATATCCGTGACACTGCTTTTATCAACAACATCTAAAATTTTAATATCGATACCTTTGATGTCTTCTAACGCTTCAACCGCCAGATCACAAAGTTGTTTGCTATTCATAATTTAACCTTAATATATATTTTGCTGCTGGATCAGTGTTAACACTGAGTCCGGTAAAAAAAATTGTATGTCATTACATTGTTGCCATTGCTGGCGAATCATCGTTGCTGAAATTTCCATCTGAGTAACAGGCACAAAACAAATGCTGCCGTTTAGTTTTTTATTTAAAACATCGGCATCAACAAGTCGATGTTTAATTTGTGAAAACAAATGTTTATTTATTTTTGCTTTCCCATCTACTCCAGGTCGTCGCATAACAACAATATTAGCCAGATCAAATATCTGTTGCCATTCATGCCATTGCGCTAAACCATTAAAAGCATCCGTTCCTAAAATTAAACAGAAAGATTTATCTTCAAAATCACTCTTCAGGCTACGTAATGTATCCACCATGTATGATGGACCATCACGTCTAAGCTCACGGTCATCAACAATAAATTTTTCCTGCCCTGCAATAGCCGCACGAACCATTGCCAAACGTTGCAAAGGCTCAGCAATAGGTGCAATTCTATGTGGCGGTTCTCCACAGGGAATAAAACGCACTTCCTCGAGTGATAAACGCTGTTGCACGTCTAATGCTGTGCGTAAGTGCCCATAATGAATGGGATCAAATGTGCCACCTAAAATACCAATCATGATTGTTATTGCCTGATATGACCATCACCAATTACGATATATTTTTGCGAGGTTAAGCCTTCCAAACCTACTGGACCACGAACATGAATTTTATCAGTACTAATACCAATTTCGGCACCTAAGCCATATTCAAAACCATCGGCAAAACGCGTCGATGCATTAATCATCACTGAACTCGAATCCACTTCCATCATAAACTGACGTGCAATGGTAATATTTTCTGTCATGATTGTTTCTGTATGACCAGAGCTGTGTTTATGAATGTGATCAACTGCTTCTGCAAAACCATCAACAACACGAATCGAAAGAATAGGCGCAAGATATTCTTCATCCCAATCTTCTTCCGTCGCGGCATTAATACCTGGTAATATTTCTTGTGTAATTGCACAACCACGCAACTCAACACCTTCATCGATATACATCTTGCCAAGCTCAGGTAAAACATCTTCTGCAACGGCAGCACTAACCAACAATGTTTCCATTGTATTACAGGTACCATAACGTTGCGTTTTTGAATTAAAAGCAACACTTATTGCCTGATGTAAATTTGCATCATCATCAATATACACATGACAAACACCATGTAGATGTTTAATTACAGGTACACGGGCATCTTCACTAATGCGCTTAATTAATCCTTTACCTCCACGCGGTATGATGACATCAACATAATCCTGCATGGTGATCAGCTCACCTACCGCAGCACGATCGGTTGTTTCAACAACCTGAACCGCTGCTTTTGTCAGACCAGCTTTTTCAAGGCCATCGTGAATACACTTCGCTATTGCCTGATTTGAATGTTGTGCTTCCGAACCACCACGTAAAATAGCAGCGTTACCTGATTTCAAACACAATGCAGCTGCATCTGCTGTCACATTAGGACGAGACTCATAAATAATGCCGATCACACCTAAAGGCACACGCATTTTTCCAACCTGAATTCCACTTGGGCGGTAATTCAAGTTTGTTATTTCTCCAACAGGATCAGGCAGCGCCACTATTTGGCGTATACCTTCTGCCATACCGGCGACACGATCATCATTTAAAGCCAATCTATCCAATAAAGCTTCATCTAAACCATTCTTCGCACCGGCATCCATGTCTTTTTTATTGGCGGCGAGTAATTCTGCTCTACGCGATTCAATTGCATCAGCAATTGCTAACAAGGCCGTATTTTTTTGCCCTGTATTTGCACGGTTCAATTCTCGAGACGCAGCGCGTGCCTGTTGGCCGAGCTTGTTCATGTATTTTTTAATATCCATAACTTTTATCTTCTATTAAATTTTAATTTACTTCCCCCGTCATTGCACTTAATGAACCGCTGCGCGTTTCGTCAGTATTACCCTAACCTGCTCCGCACGTTCTGGCATCGAGGAAACAAAGTGACTGCGGCAATCTCATACTAAGAGCTCTTAACTAAGAGATTGCCGCGTCAGAACTGAAAAATTCTTTTTCAGTTCTTTCTCGCAATGACAGGTATTTTACTACCTGGTAGCAATTTGCTCCGCTGTCAGCGGAAACAATGCCACACCCGCAATCCGTAATGTTAATTGTAGCAACTCATCCCACGGTTTGCCCGTCGCTAAGCCTTTACACATGCGTTCAATTCGCCCCGCAACCAGCAAAAAGGCCTGCCAGCGCTTTAAACCGTGACGTTTTAAGCCCGCATTGAGAACAACTTTTCGTTTATCCCAGATTCGGTGTTGTTTAAAAACTTGTTCCAAATTCTGCCCCTTTGCAACTGCACCTGCCATTTTTTCCAGCATACGAAGTTGATACATCAATGCACCTAATATGTGCAAAACGTCCTCACCTTCATTTTTTAAACCATGCAATATACGAGATACCCGAACAGCATCACCCTGCAAAGCAACATCAACTAACGCAAAGGCATCAAAACGGGCGCTATCACTTACGGCATCAACTACCTGCTCAGCATTGATGGGGCCTTCACCATAAAGCATGCGTAACTTTTCCAGCTCTTGATCCGCAGCAAGAAGATTCCCTTCAACTTGCTCCGCAAGAACAGTAAGTGCATCTTCTGTAGGTTGTAAACCACGTAATTGCATTCGTTGTTTTAACCATGCCGGTAACTGTTGGATTTCTAATGGCCACACCGCAAGTGTTGCTCCAACTGCATCAATAGCCTTAAACCATTTGCTTTTTGTTTGATTTGAATCCAGTTTTCCTGAAACAATCAATAATAAATTGTCTTCCGGTAATTGACTGGTATAAGCCACCAATGCCTTGCTACCTTTATCACCCGGTTTTCCTGTTGGAATACGAAGCTCAATCACTTTACGTTCTGCAAACAACGACATACTTTCTGCAGAATGCGTCAATTGATCCCAATCAAAACTGCGATCAACATGGTAAACCTCACGTTCAGTGTAACCCTGAGATTTTGCCGCTTCACGAATCAAACGTGAGGACTCATCAACCTGAAAAGGTTCATCACCACTGATGAAATAAACAGGTTGTAACTGTTTTTCAATGTGAGATTTAAGCTGAGTAAAATTTAATTTCATTTTGTATGATGTTTAGATTGACGTTTTTTTAAAGAAAAACTTAAGCGTCGAATTAATTGTAATATCGCGGCTTGCCTCATATCACTGTTCAAGCGATTTTCTTCATCTGCTTTAGCTAACACCAAATTAGCATCAAAGAGATACTCTCTTTTTTCATGAATATTTTGTGTTGCTATTAAATCAATATATTTCACCTGTTGCTTGATGTCATATTCCAAGCTTTCAGATATTAAACTCTCATTTTGAACCTTTTCCATTAAAGAAAAGCTTAACTTATAATTAAGTTCATACTGATTTGCTCGACCAGCACTGTCTAAAGACAAAACACGTTTTGATATATTATTTTGAGTGATATTTAAAACCGTATTAGACTCATCCAAAACATTTACTTTAGCGGTTGTTAAAGCACGATATAAATCACGGCCAAGCTCACTGTGTTTATTTACACCCTGTATCTTTATTTCTGGCAACACAGATGAAAGATCCTGACTGCCACGCAGGTGGAAGCCACAGCTTATAATGAAGAAGCTGGATAAAAATAAAAATGTAATCTTTATTTTTTTCATATCACTTAACTCGATTCTACCTAACTACAATATTAACCAGTTTGCCAGGTACAACAATCACCTTAATAACCTGTTTACCGTCAGTAAATTTCATAACATTTTCATCTGCGACTGCAGCCGCTTCAATTTCATCTTTACTTGCACTTGCTGCTACCTCAATACGAGAACGTAACTTACCATTTACTTGTACAACAATTTGTAAACTGTCTTTCACTAAAGCTGATTCATCCACTTGAGGCCAGTCTTGATCTAACAATGAACTGTTATTGCCAAGTACTTTCCATATTTCATGCGTAATGTGCGGCACAATAGGAGATAACAATAAAACAATCGCTTGCAAACTTTCTTGCATAACCGCTCGACCTTGCTCACTGTCATCTTTAAATTTCGTTAACGCATTAATCAACTCCATCACTGAAGCGATTGCGGTGTTAAAAGTAAAACGACGACCAATATCATCACCCACTTTAGCAATGGTTTCATGTGTTACACGGCGTATTGATTTTGGTGCATCGTTTAAAGCATTTTTATCTAAGGCAACAGTTCTACCCGCTTCAACGTGATCAAACGCTAAACGCCACAGGCGTTTAAGAAAACGCGATGCGCCTTCAACACCCGCATCACTCCACTCTAGTGATTGCTCAGGTGGCGCGGAAAACAACATAAATAAACGTGCAGTATCAGCACCGTATTGCTCAATCAGTCCTTGTGGATCGACTGTATTACCTTTTGACTTAGACATCTTGGTACCATCCTTAAGTACCATGCCTTGCGTTAAAAGGTTTTTAAATGGTTCATCGTTTGTTGTTAAACCAACATCACGCATTAACTTATTAAAGAAGCGCGCATAGAGTAAATGTAAAATAGCATGTTCGATACCACCTACATATTGATCCACGGGCAGCCAATAATTTGCACGCTCATCTAACATGGCTTCATCATTACCCGCTGAAGCATAACGTGCGTAGTACCATGAAGATTCCATAAAGGTATCAAAGGTATCGGTTTCACGTTCCGCTTTACCACCACACGCTGGACATGTAGTTTCATAAAACTCTGGCATTTTCTTAATCGGTGAACCTACACCTTCAAACTCTATGTCTTCAGGTAATACAACCGGTAAATCTTTTTCGGGTACAGCAACTTCACCGCATTTATCGCAGTTAATAATCGGGATTGGTGAACCCCAATAACGTTGACGAGAAACACCCCAGTCACGTAAGCGATACGTTGTACGTTTTTCACCTGCATTTTTTGATTCTAAGTAAGTCGCGATTTTTTCAAATGCATCTTCCGATGTTAAACCATCAAACTCACCTGAATTGATCAGTTTTCCTTTTAAAGTAAATGCTTCTTTCGAGATGTTACATATAGAGTCGTCACATTCCTCATTGTTCGCTGGTTCAATAACCTGGTTAATCGATAAACCATATTTTGTCGCAAACTCATAATCACGTTGATCATGTGCAGGCACAGCCATTACCGCACCTGAGCCGTAGCCCATTAAAACAAAATTGGCGATAAACACAGGAACATGATCACCAGTGATTGGATGAACTGCTTTTAAACCTGTATCGATACCTTTTTTCTCCATGGTTTCCATGGAAGCTTCTGCAGTATCGGTTTTTGAACATTCTTTAATAAAGGCCGCAACGTTATCAGACTTCTTTGCTGCTTCTGCTGCTAATGGATGCTCCGCGGCAACCGCAACATAGGTCACACCCATTAACGTATCTGGACGGGTCGTGAACACGTTTAACTTTTCATCTCGACCATCTATACCAAAACTGACTTCTACACCTTGAGAACGACCAATCCAGTTACGCTGCATGGTCCGAACTTGATCAGGCCAGCCATCTAAATTATCCAACTCATCCAACAACTCATCTGCATAGTCGGTAATTTTCATGAACCATTGTGGAATGTCTTTTTTCTCCACATCGGTATCACAACGCCAGCACTTACCATCAATCACTTGTTCATT
>JAUVGM010000044.1 GCA_030593785.1 Gammaproteobacteria bacterium
TTCTGAACGCCGTGGTAAAAAACCACCGCAAAGAATTCTGGATGATATAAAAGCAATTGAAAGCCGTCTGAATAAAAATATGGGTTCAATTAAAATAAAACGCGAAGAACAGAAAGTTATTCGTGCAAAATTTGCCAAAGACCTGGAACGTTTCCAACACCTAAAGAAAGCGACTAATTCTAAGAAGACACCTAAGCGCTAGTACTTTGTTTCAAGCTTAAGTAAACGTTCTTGCAAGCAATGCCCACTGGCTATTCCAATGCTCTATGGGTGAACGCTTAAAACCTGAGCGCACAAACTGAATAATGCGACCTTCTACTACTGCCAGTAATAAATTTGCCTGAGCCTGAACTGGTGTTGTTAAGGTCAACTCCTTGTTCATTTCTCCTTCACGTAAAACCTGTTTAATCTGCGTTTCAAGTCGCTCAAAAAACTGGCTCACACGTAGTCGTAAACGTTCCGTTTCCCCTGTCAGAACATCACCTGTTAGTATTCGCGTTAAGCCGGGATTGCGTTCAGAGAAACCTAATAGCAATGACAGGATATTTTCACAGCGTTTTATTGAAGACTCTTCTTCCTTAAGTATGCGGTTAATTAAGCTAAAAATACTGTCTTCTATAAATTCAATTAAGCCTTCAAACATTTTAGCTTTACTGGGAAAATGGCGATAAAGCGCAGCTTCAGAGACACCAACGGCTCGAGCCAGGCCAGCGGTTGTAATACGTTCACCTGGATTCATTTCCAATTCATGAGCCAACGCTTCTAAAATTTGTTGGCGACGTGAAGGTTTTTTTTCATTTTCTGCCATAGTTATAACCCTTTAGCATTAACCTTTAATAGTTCTTAACCCTTAATTAAGGTACCTACACCCTCATCGGTAAGAAGCTCGAGTAACACTGCATGTTGAACTCTGCCATCGATGATTTGTGCTGTTTGTACACCTGATTTAACCGCATCCAGAGCGCAAGCAATTTTTGGTAACATACCACCGTGAATGGTTTCGTCTTCTATATAAGCTTCTACCTGAGATGCCGTTAAGCCCGTTAATAATTTTTCATCTTTATCTAAAACGCCTGATGTATTGGTTAATAACATTAACTTTTCTGCATTCAAAGCGATTGCCATTTTCCCAGCAACAAGATCTGCATTAATATTATAAGACTGACCATCACCACAAACACCAATAGGTGCGATAACCGGAATAAAATCACCTTTCATCAACATGTGAACAATTGACGCATCAATACTTTCAACTTCACCAACATGACCAATATCAATAATTTCTGTAGTGTTCATTTCAGGCGCATCGTTTTCAAAACGCATCTTACGTGCATTTATTAAACTGCCATCTTTGCCTGTTAAACCAACAGCATGCCCGCCTTGTTGATTTATTAAATTAACAATATCTTTGTTAACCTGACCACCTAAAACCATTTCTACAATATCCATAGTTTCAGAATCTGTAACGCGCATACCTTTAACAAACTTACTTTCTTTACCTATCTGTTTAAGCATATTGCCGATTTGTGGCCCACCACCATGAACCACAACAGGATTCATTCCAACCAACTTCATTAAAACAATGTCACGTGCAAAATCTTGTTTTAACTGCTCATCGACCATGGCATTACCACCATATTTTATAACAATGGTTTTTCCCTGAAAGCGACGAATGTAAGGCAAAGCCTCTGTTAAAACATTAGCAATATTTGCTGCAGACGATATTTCTAAACTCATATTGTTTTCTTTATATTTATTTAATAATTATTTGTTTACTAGAACGGTAACTTAATATCAGACTGAAGCTCCGTTAATACTTCACGGAATTTTTCCTGCACCTTCGCCATCGCAGCTTTGTTCTTACCTTCAAAGCGTAAAACTAAACATGGCGTGGTATTTGATGCACGTACTAAACCCCAACCATTGGCATAATCAACTCGAATACCATCGATTAAGGTCACTTCAGCATCGGTAAATGATGATGACATTGCTGTTAACCTTTCCATAAATTTAAAATGTTCACCTTCCGGCATATTTATTTTTAATTCAGGCGTATTAACCGAGTCTGGTAAAGCTGAAAAAACGACACGAGGCTGACGTAACTGGTTAGACATTATTTCCAATAAACGTGCTGCTGAATACAAAGCATCATCAAAGCCATACCATCTTTCCTTGAAGAAGATATGACCGCTCATTTCACCGGCTAATAATGCATTAGTCTCTTTCATTTTAGCTTTAATGAGTGAATGCCCTGTTTTCCACATTAGCGGCTGGCCACCGTTCTCTTCAATAACCGTACGTAAATTACTGGTGCATTTAATATCATAAATAATATTTGCACCGGGGTTACGTGATAATACGTCTTTGGCAAACAACATCATTAACCGATCAGGCCAGATGATTTTACCATCACCACTTACTACACCAATTCGATCACCATCACCATCAAACGCAATACCCATATCTGCATTTTGTTTTTTAACTTCAGCGATTAAGTCACCCAGGTTTTCAGGCTGGCTGGGATCCGGATGATGATTAGGGAAATTACCGTCCACTTCACAATACAATGGTGTGACATCACACCCTAGATCTGCGAATAATTTTGGTGCTACCGCTCCGGCAACACCATTACCGCAGTCAATGACGATTTTCATTTTACGTTTTAACGTAATATCACTGGTTATACGATTAATATACTTGTCTAAAACCTTTTCACCCGCATAGCTCCCTTCACCAAGGCTTAAATCATTATTTAATATACGTTGGCGTAGCGCCTGAATCGTATCACCGGATAATGTCTCTCCACCTAAAACCATTTTAATGCCGTTATAGTTAGGTGGGTTGTGACTACCGGTTAACATTACTCCCGTGCCGTTAGAAAGTTCTGCTGCAGCATAGTAAAGTGCCGGCGTAGGTAACATGCCAATATCAATGACTTTGAGTCCTGATGTCATCAACCCCGTCACTAAAGCTTTACCCAATTCAGGACCTGATAAACGACCATCACGTGCAAAGACTATAGAATCCAGTCCGCGCGCTTTTGCTTCACTACCAATGGCATGACCAATAAATAAAATATTTTCAACCGTTAAAGTTTTACCAACAATACCGCGAATGTCATAAGCTTTAAAAATCTCTTCCGGTAAAATAGGTAGATTAGCGGGAGGAGTTGGGTTCTTTTTTGCCGTTCCTGCTTTACTACTGGTATCACCTCCCAGTCCGTCAAGCTCATCCAGAACAGATGCTTCATCTAACTCTTCAAGTTGAATTGAATCTTTTGACATAAACATGGTATCTGCATCAGGTAATGAGCCCTGTGTAGATTTAGAATTTTTATTATCATCGGTATCACGTTCACGATCTAAATTAGTTTGATCAAGTCGTATATTACCCACCTGGGCTGCAGCGGCTTTAAATTCAGTCAAACTAAAATCATATTGATGTTTTTTTACGCCTTTTAATGTGCCAGTAATCAACATTAAGTACTTATCCAGATCACTGGTTAATTCTTTATGTAATACCTGACGTAATACAAAAACAACAATTCCTGCCAGAACAATTCCCATTACAAGAGCAAAGACCATGCCCAGGTTAAAGGCACTTTCACTTCCCTGGTAAGGCGCCCATGTTTCAGCTTGCCAATGCGTACCAGGTATATCTATTGCTGCGTGCGTACCCTCTTTTGATGCTTTGCCCGCTTTTGAAATTAAGTAGTTTTTCCCACCATCAATTTTTTGATGAATCTCTATATAGGAATCACCCGCAACTTTCTTTGTCCAGTCATCCAAAAGTGTTGAGTCAACGGCAACTTGAATATAACCAAGAATAATATTACGAGAAACAACGGCCTTCATAACATCAATGTGCTGATGTTTACCTTCAATCTCATGCATTTCAATGAGGACTTCAGAATTTTTTGTTCTGCTTTGATTCAGCAAGTCTAAACATGCATAGGTAAAATGAGGTTCGACACTTTTATCAGGCTGACTGGTATTGGCAGGCAACAATCGCACAAGCAATGCTTTTGGAAAGATAACTTTTAATTCAGCAGCACGTTGTTCCAAAGCTTGTAAGTTTTTTGATCTAAATAAATTTATCAACGCAGGATCTTTTGCTACACCATCCAGTAGATGACTGTAACTACTAACCTGGTTCATAAATTTTAAAGCCGTATTTTTAGTTACACTGTTTGCAACCGTTTGACGTTGACTGGCCAAAGTGCGCAGCGGATCTTGTTGACCAAGATATAAACCGGCTGTAAGAACTATGACAATCATGATAAAAAAAACAAAGCTTATAGAATTAATACTTAAGCCTGTATTTTTTTGTTTTTTCTTTGTAGCTACTTTTTGTGATTTACTCAAAACTGTTACCCCAACAATTTAGATTTTTATTTTACTGATTTTTTATCCGTGACCTGTATGACCAAAACCACCTTCAGCTCGTTCACTCTCATCAAAACTTTCAACAATATCGAACTTAGCCTGAACAACTGGAACAAAAACGAGTTGCGCCATACGATCACCAACGTTAATTGTGAAATCATTCTGACCTCTGTTCCACACAGAAACAAACAACTGTCCCTGATAATCTGAATCAATTAAACCAACAAGATTACCTAACACAATGCCATGCTTATGACCTAAACCTGAGCGAGGTAAAATAATCGCAGCCATTGCTTCATCATCAATATGAATTGCGATTCCCGTTGGTACTAAATGTGTTTCACCCGGTTTAATTTCTAAAGACTCATCAATGCATGCTCTTAAATCCAATCCTGCTGATCCGGTCGTTGCATATTCTGGCAACGGAATTTCTTTTCCTATACGGGGGTCAAGGATTTTAAGTTTAATATTATGCATCTTTCAAGTTGTCTCCAGACTTCTGTTTTTTAATTTAATTATTGTTTTAATGAAATAACATTATTTTCATTTTGAACATTTATTTCATGTAACGAAAAACGTTGTGCAATAAGTGCGACTAATTGTCTCGCTAACTTTGTTTTACTGCCCAGCTCTAATTTTGTCTCGCCACCCTGCCAGTATACATTTAGCTCATTTAAATCACTGTTAAATGTACCCGATGTTTTTGTTGCAGCTGAACCCACTAAATTTGCAGCAATCATTTCAATATTTTTTTGTTTTAACTTAGCGCGGGCATAGTTTTCCAGGTCTTGTGTTTCAGCAGCAAAACCAACACAAAATGTTTTTGCATAGTCTGCTTTTACCATCGCTAAAATATCTGTATTTTTTTCTAGTTCTAACGTTATACGGTTTTCTTTCTTTTTAATTTTTTCCTGCTGCACATTAACAGGGCGATAATCCGCCACTGCCGCAGTAGAAACAAAAATTTCAGCAGCCGTAATCTGTTCTTTCACCGCTGCTTCCATATCGGCTGCACTTTCTACATTAATTCGCGTCACGCGATCAGGTGTTTCCAGAGCCACTGGCCCACTAACCAATATCACTTTTGCGCCTGCTTCAATCGCAGCTTCGGCAATGGCATACCCCATTTTTCCCGAACTGTGATTACTTAAATACCTCACAGGATCTAATGCTTCCCGGGTTGGCCCCGCAGTTACTAATAACGTTAATCCACTTAAACTACCAACTGAAAATAACTCTGTGATACGTGCAACGATAGTTTCACTATCAATCATACGGCCTTCACCCACATCACCGCAGGCTTGTTCACCACTATCCGGACCAATAAATATCACACCACGTTGTGCCAAAAGTCGCACATTTTCCTGGGTCGCCGGATCTGCCCACATGTGTTTATTCATCGCCGGCGCTATTGCAAGCGGCACATCGCTAGCAAGACAAACGGCATGCAAAAGCTCATCAGCACGACCGTGTGCTAAACCGGTAAGACTATTGGCGCTCGCAGGCGCAATTAAAATAACATCTGCCCAACGGGCAAGCTCAATATGTCCCATGGCCGCTTCGGCCTCTTTATCGAGCAAATTTTCATGTACTGGCGATCCGGATAACGCCTGAAATGTTAGCGGGGTAACAAAGGCTTTCGCGCCCTCGGTCATCACTACTCGAACTTCTGCACCGGCTTCGCGCAGACGGCGAATAACATCTGCCGCTTTATACGCGGCAATACTTCCGGTGACACCGAGGAGCACCCTTTTATTTGATAAGCGTTGCATAGGCATTAGTCTAACAGATTAGTGAACATTCACATCGCACACTATATAATATAGCTTAAATATTTAACATTGTTGACATGGAGGTCACAAATGCCAATTACTGACTGGCCAATGGCTGAACGCCCGCGAGAAAAGTTACTCATTCGTGGTGCCAATGCTTTATCGGATGCGGAGTTGCTTGCGATATTCCTGCGTACCGGTATCAAAGGTAAAACCGCCGTAGATTTAGCCCGAGATATCATTTCCCATTTTGGTGGACTACGAAACTTACTGCTGGCCGACAAAAAAGCCTTTTGCCAGTTTTCAGGACTGGGAGAAGCGAAATTTGCTCAGCTTCAGGCGGTACTTGAGCTTTCTCGGCGCCACTTAAAAGAAACACTGCAACGCGGTGAATTTTTACAAAATCCTCAGGCAACTCAAGATTATTTAAGTGCTCGTCTGCGAGACCTGCCCTACGAAGTGTTTGCCTGCCTGTTTTTGGATAACCAGCACCGTGTGATCGAGTTTGAAATTCTCTTTCAGGGCACCATCAATGGCGCATCTGTACATCCCCGCGAAGTGGTGAGAAAAACTCTGGAGCACAATGCCGCTGCCCTTATTTTGGCACATAATCACCCTTCAGGTATTGCTGAACCCAGTTCAGCTGACCGCCATATCACTAAACAACTCACTGAGGCACTGGCGCTGATTGATGTCAGAGTGCTGGATCATATTGTGGTCGGAGACGGGGAATGTGTGGCTTTCTCAGAACGCGGCTGGATATAAATATTGGGCCACAAAGGACACGAAGAACACCAAGAAAACATTTAAAGATAAACCACGGGGAACACAGAGTATGACGGGGATTTTATATTTTTCTCCCTGTGCTCCCAGTGTTCCCCGTGGTTTTTAGTCTTTCTCTTTTCTTGGTGTTCTTCCTGTCCTTTGTGGCAAAATTTTACTTGTATCTTGGCGCTGATCTACGTAAAATCCCCGCTCTTTTGTTGCCGAGGCTCATTTCTCTGGCAACCTGAATTTTGAATTTTTGGAGAATATCATGGCGAGAGTATGTCAAGTAACTGGCAAGCGCCCAATGTCGGGAAACAATGTTTCTCACGCTAAAAACAGAACGCGTCGTCGTTTTCTGCCAAACCTGCATTCGCACCGTTTTTGGGTAGAATCTGAAAAGCGCTTTGTTCGTCTACGTTTGACCTCAAAAGGCATGCGTATTATTGATAAAAAAGGCATTGATGTTGTATTAGCTGATATGCGCGCCCGCGGCGAAAAGGTATAAGGAATAAATTATGGCTAAGTCTGTATGTGAAAAAATCCGTTTAAACTCTAGTGCTGGTACTGGTCATTTCTACACGACTATGAAAAACAAGCGTAACATGCCTGAGAAAATGGAAATCAAAAAATACGATCCTGTTGTTCGTAAACACGTAATGTATAAAGAAGGCAAAATTAAGTAGATTTAATTAACCTTCAAAAAAACCCGCTTTTATGCGGGTTTTTTTATGCTCAAAAATTATCATTAAGTAGAAACCCGTAAACAAAGCCCAAGGATACCGGAGTCAACATGACTTTAGAATGAGGTGTTAAAGGCTAGTCAGAATTTAATAGCAACGTATATGATGTGAAATATATCTGACTCCGGTACCTATTCAAGAATATTCTCAAGTTACCACGACAATTGTCCGATAGATAAATCAGTATCTGCTGGATTAGTACTTCTTAAAAATAAAGCAAAAGAGTCAGGATTAATGGACGATATCTACATTGCTCGGCAACCTATTTATGATGCGAACCTCAAGGTTATTGCATACGAACTCCTGTTTCGCTCTGGCAAAACCAATGAAGCCAATGTTATTGACGGAGATAGTGCCACCACCAACGTGATCATTAATGCCTTAACTGAAATTGGTATGGATCAGCTGGTCGGTCCGCACAAAGCTTTCATTAATCTAACGCGTAACCATATTATACAAATGGCAGAACAACCTCTGCATGAACTGAAAGAACGCTTGGTACTGGAAATTCTTGAAGATATTAAAGCTGAAGAAGTTATTGTCAATGCGGTAAAGAAACTTGCCAAAGATGGCTTTACCATAGCCTTAGATGACTTTATTTATAGCGAATCATTACAACCTTTAGTAGATATTTCTAACATTATAAAAATCGATCTTATGGCATTGACCGATAAAGAGCTCGAAGCACATGTCATAAAACTCGCAGATGGAAAACGTAAACTACTTGCTGAAAAAGTGGAAACGCAAGAAGAGTTTGATCGCTGTAAAGAATTAGGTTTTGATTATTACCAGGGTTACTTTTTTAGCAAACCTCAAATAATTAAAGGCCAAAGTCTACCCGCTAATAAGTTAGCCATTATGAAACTATTGGCAAAACTGCAAGATGACGAAAGTAGTACTGCAGAACTTGCTCAAACTATTACTCAAGATATCACCATGTCGGTTCGTGTTCTGCGTTACATCAACTCAGCCCAATTTGGCTTTGGTAAAGAAGTAAATTCCATTCAACAAGCTATCATGATGCTAGGACGTACCACCATAAGAAATCTTGCCAACCTTGTTACCATGTCGCAGATCGAAGACAAGCCACATGAGCTCCTTATTATTTCCATGATTCGTGCAAAAATGGCAGAAAACATCGCCCAAATTGTTAAAGCGGATAAAGAAGCCTGTTTTACCACAGGATTATTTTCAATTATTGATACCTTAATGAATAATGATATGGAATTATTAATAGAAGGTTTACCTCTAGTTGAGAATATAAGGACTGCATTAATCCGTCGAGAAGGCGAATTAGGTGAAATATTAAACTGTGTTTTAGCGTATGAAAGTGGCGACTGGAAAAATTCTCATTATAAGAAACTGAGTATTGATGAAATACGTGATTGTTATTTAGATGCTTTGAAATGGGCAAGTGCCAGCGAATTTTTAATGAAATAAAATAATAAGTTTTTATGGAAAACATATTTATTGGCCGCCAGGCAATTTACGATAAGCAATTAAAAGTCTTTGCTTACGAACTTCTCTCTCGCAGTAATGCTGAGCACAACGAAGCCTTTGTTAGTGAGCTCAATGCCAATCATGCCACCACCATTGTCATGCTCAATGCGCTGACTGAAATTGGCCTGCAACAAATTGTTGCTAATCAACCTGCCTTTATTAATTTCACTTATGATTTTTTAGTTGGTGAATTTAAAATACCCGATTTGCCTAACCAATTAGTTCTCGAAATTCTTGAAGACGTTAAAGTTACAGACGAACTCATTGAGGCAGTTAAACGTTTATCTGGTAAGGGTTACTTGATTGCTCTGGATGATTTTATTTATCACGAGAAAATGCTGCCCTTAGTTGAAATTGCCGACATTATAAAAATTGATATATTACAACTTGATGAACAGGATCTACGTGAGCATGTAAATAAACTACGCCAGTACGATGTACGTTTACTTGCTGAAAAAGTTGAGACTCAAAAGCAATACGAATTATGTACAGAACTTGGCTTTGATTATTTTCAGGGTTATTTCTTTTGCGAACCAAAAATTGTTTCAGGTCAG
Source organism: Gammaproteobacteria bacterium (assembly GCA_030593785.1). GTDB lineage: Bacteria > Pseudomonadota > Gammaproteobacteria > UBA6429 > Thiohalophilaceae > JAGLTQ01. The sequence goes on from JAUVGM010000044.1 coordinate 9,720, forward strand.
CGTGCTCCGTCCAACCGCATCACCATCATTAACTTACTCGCACAATTACAAGATCCAGAAGTTCACATAGAAAAACTCGAAGAACTTATTAGTCAGGATTTAGCGTTATCATTTCGTTTATTAAAATACATTAATTCCGCTGCCTTTGCCTTACAACGCAAAGTTGATTCCATTCATCATGCCATTGTTATGCTTGGTCTGAATACTATTCGTAGCCTGGCGAACCTTATGCTTATGTCGAATTTTGATGACAAACCACATGATTTGCTCATCATCGCCATTATACGTGCCCGTATGTGTGAAGAACTGGCATTGAATGTTGATAAGAAAATGAAGGATACTTTTTTTACTGCCGGACTTTTTTCCGTTATAGATGCCTTGATGGATAGTTCTATGGAAGATATTGTTGCACAACTGCCCCTTACTCATGATCTCAGGGATGCTTTATTAGAACAAAAAGGTATTATCGGTGAAGCATTAAAATGCTGTATTGCTTTTGAACGAGCTGATTGGGGAAATGTGCAATTTCAAGACCTCGATGAAATGACTATTCAAAAATCTTATTTCAATGCTGTTATCTGGAGTAACGATGCGGTGGCGCTGGTAGCTAACAGATAAATTCCTACACTAAATAAAATCTATTTTACTTTCTGTAAAAGTAAACACGCACTTTTATCAACTTCACACGACCAGCCTGGTGCAAGATAAGTTGTTGAAACAGTTTCTGTAATTAAAGCAGGCCCCGTTATTTTTTCACCACAAGATAAATCATCTCGATTATAAATCGGCACAGCTTTTTCTATTCCAACTAACTTTGCAACGTTATCTTTTCGGATTGTTTTATTTT
>JAUVGM010000170.1 GCA_030593785.1 Gammaproteobacteria bacterium
CAAGGCTGTATTCTTTATCTCTGGGCTTAGCGGACTTAATCTGAGTCGCTGTAAGGGGAATAACCTTCTTGGGCATTTTTGGTACCACACCTTTTAATCTATCTGTTTGTAGTACCACCCATGGTACCAAAGATTGAAAAAGTGTGAAACACAGGGAAACAAGAAGGGCTGCAAAACAGCCCTAACATGTTGATTTACTTATGGATTAAAACGTTTTGAAACGCTCTGAAACACTAAATTGGTGGAGGCGGCGGGAATCGAACCCGCGTCCGCAAATTCTCCGCTATCAGCTCTACATGCTTATTCTGTCTTTAAATTTAACCGGCTGCTGCCCGACAGGCAGGGATCACAGACGGCTGTTCTGGTAAGTTTTAGCGGATCCGTCCCAGACGTACTTTTCGCGCGATCTTATGTTTGTGACCCCTGGGATCTGGGAGCATAAGCACTCGCCAGGCAGAGGGCTTTAAAACTGGTTATTAAGCAGCTAAAGCGTAGTTGTCGTCGTTTGCAACTATTAGTGTAACAGCTAATTTTACGAGCTAATCTGTCGCTCGGCATGCACCTCAAGTTTCGCTATCCACGTCGAAGCCGTGTCGCCCCCTTGGTACTACTGATTCTAACATTAACGAATAATGTTATATAAGTCAGTTTTAATATTATGTGGCTATTATAAGCACTTTTAAAGGGGTAATTTGATAAGTTAAGTAAAGAAATGCCAAAAATTGCCGATAATCAACTGAGTAAGGAGATCTTTTTCAATTGGGTAAAAAATGGCGAAAATAAAGGTAAAAAATCTACAAGTTGGCATGACATTAACAGCAGATGTGTGTGATCCAAACGGGCGCTTTTTATTGGGGGAAGGGTGTGAACTCAATGAGAAACATCTTAAAGCATTAAATGCATGGGGCGTTATCAGTGTTGAAGTCAAAGATGATGATATGCCGGAAAATGAGGGCATAATTGAAATTTCACCTGAGGTATATCAAACAATAGAAGCTCAAGTTCACGCGCGTTTCATTCACAATGATATGGAAGTCCCTTTCATAAAAGAATTGGCAACAGAATCAGTAAGCTTTTTTGTTGAGCAGTTAGGAGAGTCCCGTGGCACTTGATGCTGAACGTATTGTAACGAACGTACTTAAAGTAGCCGCTCTTCCTGCGGTCGCAATGAAATTCAGTGAAGCAATTAAAGATCCTTTAACCTCAAACCAGGATTTAGAAAATATTGTTTCTGAAGATTCAGCATTAGCAGCCAAAGTTTTAATGATCGCAAATAGTGCTTTATTTAATTTTCCATCAAAAATAGATACGATTTCCAAAGCAATTACTATTATCGGTCATAAGCAATTGAGTGAAATTGTTTTAAGCTGCTCTATTGTTGCCATGTTTAAAGATGTTCCTCAAGACGTCATCAATATGGAATTATTTTGGCGACATAGCATTGCTGTTGCAACGACTGCACGCATCTTAGCGGCTTCACGGCGTGAGCAAAACATAGAAAAATATTTTACCGCAGGCTTATTGCATGATATTGGAAAACTAATCATTTTTATTGAAGCACCAAAATATGCAGTTGAAGTAATTAATCAATGTGTGGAAAAAAAGGAGTTAATGCATAAAGTTGAAAAAGAAGTGTTGGGATTTGACCATGCTAAATTAGGTGGCTTATTACTAAAGAAATGGAAGTTGCCAGAAGGTATTGTTTCATCTGTTTATTATCATCACATGCCATCTGTTTCATCTGGCGATATTGTTGGTCCAAGTATTATACATATTGCAGATATAATTACTCATGCTCTTCAATTTGGTTCTAGTGGTGAGAACTTTGTGCCAATATTTAATGAGAAAGCATGGAAATCACTGGATTTAGATATTGAAATATTAGGCCCGGTTATTGAGCAATTAAATGTTCAATATAATGAAGCCGTTAAATATATTCTTGGATAAAAAAGTGTCAGATAAGGATAAAGAGTTACTTAACAACATTAATACCTTCATGCATGATGGTATTTCATCTATTGTTGCCGTGAGTAATGACCTTTTGTCTTTAAAAAAGGAAAGTACGGTTGATGATGTTTTAGATTTATTGGCTGAGAAATTAAAAGTTTTAGATTACTTTGATTCATTTGCTTTTTATGAAATTAAAGATTTAATTGATTTTCAACAAACGCATTGTTATCCAGAGAGTGCCAGTGAAATAATTGAACAGGATGTTGAACACCACATAGAAAATGGCACATTTGCCTGGGCATTAAATAATAGTCGCCCAACAGTTTTTAGTGGGCCGGTATCGAATAACAACCAGGTACTTGTTTCATTAGCGACAAATCGCCGCATTCACGGCATGTTTATAGCCAATGCAAAAGATAACGGAGAGATTGGCGGCGTCACCATTGATTTGTTGCAACTTATTTTATCCATTACAGTTTTTAGTATTGATAACATCCGGCTAATTGAACAATTAACTGATTACACTCATAACCTTGAAGATAAAGTATCAGAAAGAACTCAAGAACTTGAGGCGGCGAAATTACGTGCAGAGCAATCTAATCAAGCACGCTCTGAGTTTCTTGCAAATATGAGTCATGAAATAAGAACGCCAATGAATGGTGTCTTAGGAATGATGGAGTTGTTAAAAGAAACGGGACTGGATAAAAAACAACTTCATTATGTAACTACTGCTAAAAATTCCGGTAATAACATGCTGGTCATTCTTAATGATATTCTTGACCTGTCAAAAGTAGAGTCAGGTAAGCTAGTAATTGAAGAAGAAGAATTTAATCTAATTGAGACCATTGATGATTTAGTTTCCTTGTTTGCAATAGAATTGCAGGAAAATGGTGTTGATTTAATTGTTGCTATTGATCCTATTATTCCAGCTTACCTCCTGGGTGGGCAGACACGCTTTTGGCAAATTATAATGAATTTGTTAGGGAATGCAAAAAAATTCACTGAGTCAGGTGAAATTTATTTAACCTTAACTCTAAATGATCTTAAAGATAATGAAGTTGATATAGCGGTTAGTGTTAAAGACACAGGGATTGGTATCGCTGAAAAATCACTAGGGAAAATATTTGAGTCATTTGAACAGGCAGAGGTTAATACTACTCGACATTATGGTGGTACAGGTCTTGGATTAACATTATGTAAGAAATTATCAAAAATTATGGGCGGTGATATTCATGTTAAGTCAAAACTTGGAGAAGGCAGTGAGTTTTACTTTAATGTAAAAATGAAACGTGTCGTTGATGCGCCGGATACCTTTGCGTTCAAGAAAGAAAATAATTTTTATGCGCTTTATGTGTCTTCTAATGAAAAAACATTTGATGCGGTGACATCAGTGTTTGAGTTTTTAAATGTGGAATACACTATTTCTGACTCAGTTAGTTATGTTAAAGCTAAGTTATCAAATTTAAATAAGAACAATACCAATACCAATACCAATACATTACTTATAGATGAAAGTTTCTTGCTCGAGAAAGACTGGGATGTAGAAGAGACTCGAAACACGTTTAAAGATTATGATATTGATATCGTGATTATTTGTAATGAATTAAACAAAAGCAAATATAGCGATCATGTTGGTGTAATAACGAAACCTTTTCAAGTAAATAAATTATATCGTCATTTTCAGATGCTTACAGGAGAAATTGATACAACACATCTACTCAATAAAGAGCATTCTGAATTTAAAGCCAATGTTCTCGTGGTTGAAGATAATGAAGTTAATCAAATGGTTGTAACAGGTATGCTGGAAAATTTAGGTAGTAAAACGACCGTTGCTGAAAATGGTCAGGCCGCGTTAGATATATTATATGATAATCAGTTTGATATTGTTTTAATGGATATCAATATGCCTGTATTAAACGGTCGTGATGCAACAATTAAGTATCGTGCAAATGAATCTGATGATATGCATACTCCTATTGTCGCTTTAACAGCCAATATATTACCAGAGGACGTGGCAACATATTATGAGGCCGGTATGGATGATTATATGTCTAAACCTTTTACCACTGATAAACTTTGTGAGCTGTTAGATAAATGGGTGCCCAAAACAAAAAGTGAGAAAAAAATAAAGGGTGAATATACTGAGATTGAAGCGTCCGTTGAAGGAATATCACATCTTGAAAAAATAACGGTTGATACTTTAAAAGAAATGATGGGTGATGGTTATATCGAACTGGTAAACACGTATATTAAAAGAAGTTCAGAATTAAAAAATGCAATTATTAAGAACAAAGATGATGTTGAGAAACTTATCAGCGATATTCATAGTTTAAAAGGTAGTAGCGGAACTATGGGGGCGCAAGGTTTATATTTAATATGTGAAGATTTTGAGCGTTGTTTACGAAAAGGTGAATGTGCAAATAAAGATAACGAAGTAGAAAAAATATCAAAAGAAATTGATGCTGTTCATGCTGAGTTAACAGCCTAGATTTTATGTTGCTTTAAGAATACGGGCTTTCTCACGCTTCCAATCACGATCTTTTTCACTTGCACGCTTATCGTGCTCTTTTTTACCTTTAGCCAGGGCGATTTCTAATTTAGCACGTCCATTTTTCCAATACATTGCGGTTGCAATTAATGTGTAACCTTTTCGCTCAACTGCACCAACGAGTTTATTAATCTCGTCACGATGTAACAAGAGCTTACGAATACGTGAAGGCTCTGGATGAATGTGTGTTGATGCTGTTTCAAGTGGGGTAATGACGGTAGAGCTTAACCATGCTTCGTTATTTTTGATGAATACGTAGCTATCCCTGATTTGTACTTTTTTTGCGCGTAAGCTTTTTACTTCCCAGCCTTGCAACATGAGCCCAGCTTCAAATCGGTCTTCCAGAATGAAATCATGTCGTGCTTTTTTATTTAGCACGATTGTGTTGGAATTTGATTTCTTCTCTTTTTTAGATTTGCCCATAATTCGGGGATTATACAGACAATTCACAAATCTGGCAGTTTAGTCTTTGTCAGCGCTGACCTTATCTAATAATAAAGGTATAGTAAGCAGCAAAGTACGGTAAATCAGCAAAGACTGAATAGAATAAAGTTAATAAAGGGGAAAAGATTGTGAATAATTATAAATATAATTTTCACCTGCTACGCATCGTTATGGGCTTGTTACTGGTGCTCTCCAGTTCGGTAATTATGGCTGCTGAACCTGCTGCAACTTCATCTACACTCAATGATTTATTTGGTGTTATAAATGGCTATTTAGCCGCTGTCTTTTTTTATGATGTCATGCCCGGCTCAGCCAATATGCCCTTTATAGTCGCTTGGCTTATTGTTGGTGCTGTTTTCCTCACAGTACGTATGAGTTTTATCAACCTGCGAATGTTTCGCCATGCATACCATATTTTACGCGGTAAATACTCAACTCCGGGTACCGAAGGTGAGGTGACATCCTTCCAGGCTCTGACAACTGCTTTATCAGCAACCGTGGGACTGGGGAATATAGCGGGTGTTGCCATTGCAATTATGATTGGTGGTCCGGGCGCAACCTTTTGGATGATCATAGCGGGCTTCCTTGGTATGACCTCGAAATTTACCGAAGCTACACTCGCGCAAATGTATCGAGAAGTTCGCTCTGATGGACATATTATGGGTGGTGCGATGGAGTACCTCTCACGTGGTCTGGCAGAAAAGGGCTGGTCGAAAACCGGTAAAGTTTTGGCCATTGTTTTTTGTATTTTAACTATTGGTGGTTCTTTAGGTGCCGGCAATGCTTTTCAGGTTAGCCAATCTTTAACCGCCGTAAAACTACAAATCCCTTTATTAGCTGAACAACCCTG
>JAUVGM010000314.1 GCA_030593785.1 Gammaproteobacteria bacterium
ACGCGTGACTCAACAGATGCAGTACAAATAACTTTTGTGTCACCAAATTCAACAAGTACAGAACCTTCTGCATGTTTGGTGAAATTACGGGTGATGCGAATTTCACGCATTTGTTCGGGAGTTCGGCCACTTGGTCGCATGATAGGTCCTTAATGGTGATGGAAAAATAATAGGAGGCGATTATATCCGTATTACACTTTGATGCTCAGATGAAATTGAGATAATTATTATTCGTCCATCTCGTCTTTATAATAGTTAAATGCATCTTCAATTTCCTGAATTGCGCCATCCAAAGGTGTGCTTGAATTTTTGGAGGCAGATTTTTTATTTGCGACTTTTTTATCAAGACTTTGCATTGAGGTAACTTTCATTGCTAAAACAGTGGTGTTGTCACTTTTGGGATAACTACTTTGCTCAGCTCTTGCTGCAAGTTTGGTGATGGCATCTTTAACGTGGCTGTCAACGAGATTGCTGCCGATTTGTGCATCGTCTAAGGGCTCCCAAAAGCCATCACTACAAAGTAATAAAGTATCGCCTTTTTGCAGCTTTATACCTTTACTCACTTTGACCTTCGGTTCGGTTTCCATAAGGCCAATGCATTGTGTGACGTAATTACGCATCGGATGTCCATCACGTTTTTCCAGACTAATTTCACCACGCTGATAAAGATGTTCAACATAGGAGTCATCGCGTGTGCGATAAATTGACAGGCCATCGCGAAATAAATAAAGACGGCTATCACCAACATGTGCCCACCAGGCCGTTTTATTTTGTATTAAACATAAAACAGCCGTTGAACCAGGTTCAATGGGCGGGTTTTGTTTTTGTCCTGTAGCGCGAACGGCATAATGCGCTTTAATAATAAGCTTTTCTAATAACTTTTCTGGTTCTTCTACCGGCATGATTTCATGACGTAGTGAATGTTGTACAGATTTAACCAGTGTTTCTGCTGCAAGCTCGCCACCGGGTTTTCCACCTAAGCCGTCACCTAAAATTAAAACAATACCACCATGGCTTTCGAATACACCCAGTCTGTCCTGATTGGTTTTGCGGTTACCCAGTAAGCTGACGCGGCCTATTTCATATTGCATTTTAATCCGCTCACTCGACTTCTTTGGAGACACCATTTTGTGTCAGGGATTTAATACTTTTAAATTTACTTAGCAAAGGCTCAACTTTTTGCGGACGTAACATGGGATCAACTTCCATGGCCCAATCAATCGCTTCCAATAGTTCAAGAGAATATTTTTTCTTAAAGGCATTTACTGCCGGGCGCATGGTGTCTTTTTCGCGACGTTTTGGTGAAGGTGGCGGCGGAATGCCTTCTATGCAGGCGCGTATGGTTGCACCTATCGCGTAAATATCTGTCCATGGTCCCACATAACCGCCTGGATCCAGTTGTTCGATTGGGGAGAAACCGGGAGTGATAACCTGGTTAGGCTGAAATTGACGTGAATGCATCATTTCGTGCACCGCACCAAAATCGAGTAATAAAGGATTAGCGCCGCTGCATAAATGAATATTGCCGGGTTTAATATCAAGATGTAACAGGCCACTGCTGTGGATTAATTCCAGACCTTCAAGTAATGGAATAAAAACAGCACCGATAAGAGTCTCACTCAATCCACCCTTATGTTTTCTGATATAGCTTTGTAAATTTACGCCATCTTCGTAGTCCATCACCATATATACCGTGCCATTGGCGCGGAAGAAATTAATGACGTTTACAATATTAGGATGCTTGAGGTTAATAAGGGTGCCAGCTTCCTGAAAAAACAGGCGGCGGCCATGTGCGAAACGCTCGATATTGGCATCCGTGGTGGGCTTTACTTCATTATTTTCACCACGTGAGGCAAGTCTGCTGGGCATGTATTCTTTAATAACAACTTTTTGATTGTCCTTATCATGCGCTAGATACACAATACTAAAGCCACCTCCACCGAGGATGCTATCAATGGTGTAGTTATCTAGCGTAGTGCCTTTTTTAAGAGAATTATCAGTTGTTTTACTCATTAGGCTTATATTTCTGTTGTTATCTTTGTTTGGGGGTTAGCTTTTCAGGTTAGCACAGCAGGCATGTTAATAGGCATAATTTATAAAATTGAGTTTATAATGAACCTTTAGCACTAGAGTCACTACTTCAAATAAGAGGATTATTATGGCGCGTAGTATGACCGCATTTGCACGGCAAGAGCTGGTAAAGGACTGGGGAACACTTACCCTGGAATTACGTTCGGTAAACCATCGTTATTTAGATGTTTCTTTACGGATGCCGGAAGAGTTTCGAAGTCACGAATCTAAAATAAGAGAAAAAATATCTGCCAGGTTGGCTCGAGGCAAAGTTGATATTGGTCTGAGATTTTCCCGTACGGAAAGCAGTAGTGGTGAAATTGCTATTGATAAAGAATTAGTTCAGCAAATAGCGAATGCCAGCCGTGAAGTTGATCATATTCTCTATAATCCTGCAGCCGTTTCATCTTTGGAAATTTTACGTTGGCCGGGCGTGATTAAATCACCAGAACTGGATACAAGTGAATTAACAACAGCCTTACTTGAATTAGTGGATGACACCTTAAAAGATTTGCTTGAAGGGCGAGAACGTGAAGGTGAAAAATTAGCGGAGCTTATTTCACAACGTTGTCAGTCTATATCTGAAGTCATCGTAAAGGTAAAAAAACGTCTGCCGGAAATCATGCAAATCTGGCGTGAAAAATTATTAACCCGAATACAAGATGCCAGTGTCGAAGTTGATGAAAATCGACTTGAGCAAGAGCTTGTGATTATTGCGCAAAAAACAGATGTTGATGAAGAACTAGATCGATTAACCACACATGTTGCAGAAGTTGAGCGTGTATTAAAAGATAAAAAACCAATTGGCAGACGCCTGGATTTTTTAATGCAGGAATTAAATCGTGAAGCCAATACCTTAGGCTCCAAGTCTATAGATACTGAAACCACAAAAGCATCGGTTGATTTAAAAGTGTTAATAGAACAAATGCGTGAGCAGATCCAGAATATTGAGTAGAGCTTTATAAGTATAAATACACATTAATATGAGAGTGCTCAATAAAAATATAATTTTATTATTTAGGTAATATTAATAGTATGAACTATATTTGA
>JAUVGM010000127.1 GCA_030593785.1 Gammaproteobacteria bacterium
TAATCATTTAGATCCGTATGAAGAACTGATGGTAAGGAAAATTTCCGATTTAATTTATGTTTCGCATGCTGATTTTATTAATGCAAAGCATCGTATCATAAAAGAGACTTAGGTTTTTTATCTCCTTTATTTACCCGGTTCACAATTTGCGAAACGTTCAATAATATCTTTTACCGATTCAATCTTATTAATTCCTTTTACACTTTTTCCTGCTTGCCAATAATCTCGTTTTCCCGTTTTATCAAGCACAGCTTTTTTTAATGACCATAATGAACGCAACATATAAAAAGTACGCATGAGATATTTACTTCTTGATCCGCTTAACAACCATTTTTCAAATTTATTGGTTTTTAATCCCATTCGGTTGATATATGGTGTGTTTATTAATGATGCCGGTATGCCTGTGACACGTTCGCTTAATACAATATCTGTCTCACTTGCTTTTACGATGGCTTCTTTATAAGGAAGGGGAGCGTTACATTCTGTGGTGGCGATAAAGCGGGTGCCCATTTGTACGCCGGCATAACCTATATCAAGTGCATGTTTGAAATCATCCGGGGTACTAATACCACCGGCACAGATAATCGGTAAGTTAAAATATTCCAGGTCTTGATAAAGTTGTTCCGCGGATTGTTGTCCTGCGTGACCACCTGCACGATTGTTGACGCTGATGAGTCCATCGACACCACCATCAATTGCTTTATGAGCCCATTTTTTTTCGGTGACATCGTGATACACAATACCTCCGACTTCATGCACGCGTTTAACAACCCAATCAGGTTTGCCTAATGAAGTAATGAAAAAACGTACGTCTTCTTCTAATGCAATATCAATCCATTGCACCATACGTTCATGATAACGTTTGTTACTTTGTTCTATGAGTGCATTCATTCCAATGGGTTTAGAAGTTAATGAATGAATATACTGTAAGCCTTCTCGAAAATCATAACCGTGAACATAACTCAGAGATATTGGTTGCACGATTCCGATTCCATCGGCTTCTGAAACTGCTGCGACCAGTTCAGGATTACTACAGGGATACATGGGGCCACCAATTATAGGTAACTCTATATTTGCCTGTTGAGTAAATGTGTTTTTGAATGGCTTTGTCATTATTCTACTGGAGTACTGGGTAATGGAGAAAGTCGCCAGTTCACCGTTGTGCGTGCGACAACATCACCTTCGCTATCTTTGATATCAGTATAAACTTCAAAGTCAGTATCTTCAGTGACAATAGGCGGTGTACAGGTACTTTCTGCAAGTAAAAGACCTCGTGCTTTTTTATAAAACTCAATGGATATTTTAGTTGGGATACCACGCGTTGATTCAGACAAGGTACCGAGCATTGCTAAGCCACTGGTGTATTCCCCGAGATTGGTTAAGGCTATGGCGTGAATAGAATTTAAATGGTTACGGACACGTCGATGGTCTCGTAATTGTAATTGCGCGTAACCGGGTTTGAGCGTGATGACCTTGGCTCCGATGGAGCCGCTGTAGGGAACAATCCATCCAAGTATGTAACTAAATAACCAACGTCCACCGGGTAACTTGTGTAAGCGTAACCATAATCGCTGTAAGCGTGCGATGGGATTGTCATTGTTTACATTGCTCATTCCAGCGTCCTTATCATGGTTATATACATCAGCTTAGCACACGTAATAGGGTACATTTTTAACTAAGTATTAACATAATTACATAGACGAAAGACATCTGTCCTGTTACTTTCACTTTTTGAATACCTCTCTCTAAAATTACTCAAAATAGGTTGCTTGAAATGAAGAAAATTACAATTGTCGGTGCAGGTTTTGCGGGCTTAAGTGCCGTACGTCAGCTACGTAAACAGGACAAAAATTGTGAGATTACACTGATAGCACCTAAAGCAGAATTGCATTACCTGCCAAGTTTGATCTGGGTTCCCAGTGGTTTACGTAAACGTGAAGATATCATTATACCTTTGGATAATTTCTTCCGTCGTATGAATGTGGAATTCCATCCCGGTAGCGTAACGGGGTTGCGTGATGCTGGTCGAACAGTTGAAACTGATAATGGTGAAGTGAGTAATGATGGTTTAATTATTGCTTCGGGTGGTCGTTTTATTAAAAAACTTAAGGGTATTGAGAATGCCATTACACCTTGTGAAGGTATTACCGCAGCAGAACAAATACGTGATCGTATTGCTGATATGAAAGGCGGCACCATTGCCTTTGGTTTCGCGGGTAATCCTAAAGAACCATCAGCAATGCGTGGCGGCCCGATGTTTGAATTTTTGTTTGGCACCGATACCTTATTAAGAAGACAGGGACGACGTGATAAGTTTGATCTTGTGTTTTTTAGTCCTGCACCTAAACCGGGTAATCGCTTAGGGCCAAAAGCAGTAGGTCGATTATTAGGTGAGATGAAAAAGCGCGGCGTTAAAACCTACCTCGGTGAAAAAATGAAAGCCTTTGAAAGTAACAAGGTTATCACTGAAGGCGCTGAGTTTGATGCTGACTTGATTATCTTTATGCCGGGCATGACAGGTAATAAGTGGTTTGATAACAGTGAACTTCCTCGTTCAGAAGGTGGTCTGATCAAAGCTGATGCACACTGTAAGGTTGAAACTATGGATGCGGTTTATGTTGCTGGTGATTCAGGTAGTTTCCCTGGACCAGACTGGATGCCTAAGCAAGCACACATGGCAGACTTACAGGCAGAAGCGGCAGCAAAAAACTTACATGCTGAATTAAACGGTCAAACTGCAGATGCCGGTTTTAATGTAGAACTGATTTGTATTGTTGATAGTAACGACAAGGGTATAATGGTTTCACGTACTGAAAAACGAAACATAATGTTACCGGGTACGGTTGTTCTGCATTGGGCAAAACGATTCTTTGAATGGATGTATTTACGAAAGTATCGTTAGACTTTTATCAAAATAAAATCAGAAGGTTTTTATGTTAATGCCGTTCATTTAAGGTGTTATTTGTTTTTGTAGGTTCGAATTCATTCGAACGCGGTGTAGATACTAACCTTTATGGTTGTTTTTAACCTCGATGTTCGAATGAATTCGAACCTACTATATCAAGCTAGAATTAGAAGGTTTTTTATGTTGTCCTTTTTTAGAAAATTAAGCCTGATTGAAGGCTTTTCACTTATTGTTCTTTTCTTTATTGCTATGCCAGCGAAGTATCACTTTGGATATTTCGATGTTGTCTGGGTAGTTGGAATGACTCATGGTCTGCTTTGGTTGGCATATCTTATGGTATCGCTAGTCATCAGTCATCAGCAGAAATGGTCGATCACGTTTTGGCTTTTAGTACTTTTTGCTTCTATTATTCCTTTTGCTTGTTTCTTCCTCGATCGGAAGCTTAGAAATAATCAAAAACTAGTAACAGTAAATGAAAGGTGAGCTACTATCCCTTTTAGCCTTTCAGTAAAAAAGCTAGTTATAGCCTAATGCCGATCACTTAAGATGTTATTTGTTTGTCGTAGGTTCGAAATTACGTCCAAGGATGGACTTATGTAGCGATGACACGGATGTTATAGAGCTGCCATTCGAACGCGGTGTATATACTAACCTTTATGGCTGATTTTTACCTCAGCGTACGAATAATACCCTCTCATATATTTCTGATGTGGGGCACTATGATTCGTACCTACAATTTTTAACTGATCGGCATTAAGTTACAGCCACATTTGTGGCTTAAATTACCTTCTTATTTGACGTGAACCTATCTCCATTCTGAAATATAATACTGGTTTTACGGGCTATTCCCGTTATTAACCAAAATTAGAGATACTTATAATGTCCAGTTCCAAAATTTTCTATACCGAAACCGATGAAGCCCCAGCATTAGCCACATATTCCTTTTTACCCATTGTTAATGCTTTCACCAAGGTCGCAGGTATTGACGTAGTAACTCGGGATATTTCACTGGCATCGCGTATATTGGCGAACTTCCCGGATAATCTGACCGATGAGCAAAAGCAGGCTGATGCCCTTGCTGAGCTTGGTGAACTGGCAAAAACACCCGATGCGAACATCATTAAACTCCCGAATATCAGTGCTTCTCAGCCTCAGTTAAAAGCTGCCATTAAAGAACTTCAATCACTAGGATACGACATTCCCAATTATCCTGAAGAAGTGACATCAGATGAAGACAAAGAAATTAAAGCGCGTTACGCCAAGGTGCTTGGTAGTGCAGTAAACCCGGTATTACGTGAAGGCAATTCAGATCGACGTGTTGCAGGGCCAGTAAAAGAATATGCGAAAAAACATCCACATTCGATGGGTGCCTGGACAAGTGATTCGAAAACACACGTGGCATCAATGCCAGATGGTGATTTTTATTCGAGTGAAAAATCGGCTGTCATTGAAATAGCGGGTGATGTGAAAATTGAATTGATCGGTGATGATGGATTTGTTCAGGTATTAAAAGAGAAAACACCTGTTTTAGCTGGCGAAATAATTGATGCCTCAGTGATGAGTGTAAATGCGTTGTGCGATTTCTTTGAAGCGGCAATGCAAGATGCAAAAGATGAAGGTGTCTTACTTTCATTACATATGAAAGCAACCATGATGAAAGTTTCTGACCCCATCATCTTTGGTCATGCCGTTAATGTGTATTACAACGATGTCTTTGATAAACATGCAGCGACCTTTAATGAATTAGGTGTGGATACCCGTAATGGTTTGGGTGATGTCTACACTAAAATTAGTGCGTTGCCAGAAGCAGAACGTAAAGAAATTGAAGCAGATATTGAAGCCGTATATAAAACGCGTCCTGAGTTAGCGATGGTGAATTCTGATAAAGGCATTACCAACTTACATGTACCGAGTGATGTCATTATTGATGCCTCAATGCCAGCGGCGATTCGCTCGTCAGGCAAGATGTGGGGTAAAGATGGTAAGTTGCATGACACCAAGGCAATGATTCCTGATCGTAACTATGCTGGTATCTATCAGGCAACGATTGATTTTTGTATTGAACATGGTGCGTTTGACGTTACTACCATGGGTAATGTCAGTAACGTTGGTTTAATGGCACAAAAAGCGGAAGAGTACGGTTCGCATGATAAAACATTTGAAATTTCTACCAACGGTACTGTGCGCGTAACGGATGCAAAGGGAACAACATTACTTGAGCACAGTGTAGAGCCGGGTGATATATGGCGTATGTGTCAGACGAAAGATGTACCTATTCAGGACTGGGTAAAACTTGTGGTTACTCGCGCGCGTTTAACTGGTCAACCGGCTATTTTCTGGTTAGATGATAAACGTGCACATGATTCAAAGTTAATCACTAAAGTTGAAATATATTTAAAAGATCATGATACGGATGGGTTAGATATTAGAATCATGTCACCCTTTGATGCAACGTTGTATACATTAGATCGTGTTAAAGCAGGTGAGGATACAATTTCAGTATCAGGTAATGTATTACGTGACTACTTGACCGATTTATTTCCAATTTTAGAATTAGGCACCAGTGCAAAAATGTTATCGATCGTACCGCTGCTTGCAGGCGGTGGATTGTTTGAAACAGGTGCTGGCGGTTCAGCTCCAAAACATGTAGAACAATTATTAACAGAAAATCATTTACGCTGGGATTCACTCGGTGAGTTTTTAGCATTAGCCGTTTCACTAGAAGACTTAGCACAAAAAACAAAAAGTGAAAAAATTAAAGTATTGGCAGAAGCGTTGGACAAAGCCAATAGTGAGTTTCTAAATAATGATAAATCTCCATCACGTAAAGTGGGTGAGATTGATACACGTGGTAGCCATTTTTATCTTGCAATGTATTGGGCACAGGCATTGGCAGAACAGAATGACGATAAAAACTTAAAGGCCTATTTCAAACCTATAGCAGGCGTGCTTAGCAGTAATGAAACAATAATTATTGATGAGCTAAATAGTGTGCAAGGTAAACCTGTTGACCTTGGTGGTTACTACCGTCCAAATAAAGCGCTGGTTTTACAAGTAATGCGAGCAAGTAAAACATTAAATACTATTATTAATGGATTAAAATAACTTTTTTGTAAGTTCGAAATTACGTCCATTATTAATGACTAGTGACGAATATAGATAACCCCCTCCCTGAGGGAGGGGGAATAAAATAAAAATCTGAATCAAATAATTCGATATGACAGACAAACATAAATCAATTTTTGCAACAGTGCTGGATACGGTTTCAAAGTTACCGTGGCTAAAAAGATCTCGTGAACCTGTACATGAACATATGCAGCCAGGGAAGGGATTTAATGAACCCGCATCTGATCATGCTTTCGATTATTTAAAAGAATTAAATGATGCTGAGTTTGAAAAGCTTATCACGTTAATATTTAAACAACGTGGATATTCTGTTTCTGAAAGTGATGAAGAAAAGTATGATGGTGTTGATGTTGTATTGCATATGAACAACCAGGCAACCTTTGTTCAATATAGACATTGGAGAGAGCATCATGTTGATGATATTCCGATAGAAGAGCTTCACTCAATAATGGAGGTTGAATCTATTGCTTATGGGATTATTATTACCACGGGAATATTTACTGATGATGCGCTTGATGCTGCAAATGGTAAAGCATTGTTGTTGATTAATGGCGTAGACCTATCGTTAATGGTGAATGCACTCAGCGCATCTCAAGAGGCAGGTACGTTAGAGTCTGAAATTAAACAAGAAGAAGAAAAACTAAAAATGCCTGAGCTTGAACCTCTTTGCCCCATTTGTAGTCAACAAATGATATTGAGAACAGCAAAAAAAGGAAAGAATGCCGGGAATACTTTTTGGGGGTGTTCACAGTATCCGAATTGTCGGGGAGTCGTTTCGAATTAGTTCTTACTTTCTAATACACTTTCATTT